>NZ_JBATVM010000093.1:0-32896 GCF_049671765.1 Psychrilyobacter sp. | reverse complement strand
ATATTTAGTCTCTAAAAAACCTCCATCTCTTCCCCATGGAAACTCATCATCAGAACATCCTTTGGGAAATCCATTGTATCCAGCTCCAACAATTTTTTTATCTTCATTTATTATACAAGCCCCTACTTGGGTACTTGGATCTTTACTTCTTTGGCCGGATAAAACTGCTATTCCCATGAAATATTCATCCCAACTCAAATAATCTTCTCTTTTTTTCATAATACACCCTCCTAATACCCTTTTATAGTTTAAATTATACTATATCTTATCTAAACCATAAAGTATTTATATTATTCTATACAGGATTTATTTTTAATTTTAGTATATAATTTTAGTATATACTTTCACAATCAAAATAATTAGGAGGAACATCCATGGTTTATTTCATCGCTTTTGCTTTAGGAATTTCAGGTTTTTTTCACCCATGTTTCATTGGGACTATCACTACATTTTATGCAGCTTTGGTTTTAGTCAAAGATAGGAAAAAATTTATTTTAGGCAGTATTTTAGGAGTAATTATTATCAATTTTTCATTTCTATTTTTTACTGACTTTTTAAGTCATATCTTCCATCAAAGGGTATTTAATTATATTCTCGGAGGGTTATTTATCTTCTTTGGGCTTATGTTTTTAGGAGTTATAAAACATAAACATTCCCATCTTCTACTTTCTGTAGATAGGATAAAAAATACAAATCCTATTTTAGTAGGATTCTTTGTTGTTTTTTCATGGGTTCAATCCTTTGCTCACATATTTATCCCAATGGTTCCTTTGATTTCTAAGACAAACTCCTACTTGAAAATTTTTATGATCTTACCATATATAACAGGATTGATTCTACCAGTTACTTTATTTAATTTTCTGCCTCTACAATTTAAAGAAAAACATAGACATAAATACACAAAAATAATCGGAATACTCCTGATTATACTAGGCTTTTTCATCACTTTCAACCTGTTTGAAGAGATTGAACATCTAATTTAAAGAGTTTTATTTTCAAATGTATAGCTACAGCTTTTAGCTATACATTTGTCTACAGCATTTAAAGTTATACATGGAGTTATCTTATAATTTATAGAAAAAATTTTTAAAATAAAAAAAGTGATTCAGCTATTTTTAATTAATAAACTACTTTTTTTCTATTTTTTTTATTTTTCTAAGAAAATTCTAAACTAAAAATGTTATTATTATAAATAGATATTAAATTTTAAAAATATAATTAGGAGATAATCTATGAACAAAAAAATAATCTTCATTTTCATACTTTTTACTATAATTTGTTCTACATCTTATGGGAATTTACATAAACTTTCCCTTACTGATGGTTTATATACTATAAATTTAGAGTATACTATTAATATAGGCCAATCTGAAGCTATCATAGAGTTTTATATTCCGAATCTTTTAGATTATTATCACTGGAATAGATATAATAAATTTAGGTTTGATAAACACGTATTCAACCTTATTCTTAAATACGCCCTTTATAATACCGATAAAAATATTGATATTATAGTTAGGTCGAATTTTTTTCCATTAAAGAATAAAATTCTATATTCAAAAAAATATAATTTTGAACACCAAAAAAACATTCCATAAGGGAGTACAATCTATGAAAAAATTTAATTTTTTTAATAAAATTTCCACCAAGATAGCAATGTCTTTTTCCCTTACATTTGTCTTGACTCTATTGGTATTAAACCTTATCATTTATATTTCTATCACAACACATATTAATACTTTAGAACAATCTCTTGTTGTTGCCAGAAAAGAAGTTATCTTAGAAGAAGTTAACAATATAATCTCTGATTGCACTATCCTAGGAGAACAAGAAATTTCAAACATTATAGAAAAAGTTAGTTCTCATAGAGATCAAATATATGTTAACTTTAAATTCCCTGAAAAAACTTATCAAAATTTTGATAAAATTACTCTTCCCTACACCATCGATATTGATCAGGTCGGAGAATATCATTTCATGAAATTGGAAAAAAATAGATTTTTCTATCTAAATACCATGATAAAAGCTCCTTCTGGAGAACATATCTATATCCAACTGATCAGTGATTTAAAAGCTTCTGATTCACTTATCGACGCTCTAATATCTACAATGATTCTAATTGATTTGATTGGTTTTATCTTTTCTATTGTTACTGGAGTTATTTTTGCAAAAAAAACTTTAAAACCAATAAATTCAATATCAGATACTGCCGAACTAATAAATCTTCATAATTTGAACAAAAGAATTGAAATTTCTAATCATGATGATGAAATTGGTAGACTTATAAAAGTTATAAATAATATGATGGAAAGATTAGAACGCTCTTTTGAAAATCAAACAAAATTCATTTCTGATGCTTCCCATGAGTTAAGAACACCTCTATCTATTATAAATGGATATGTAGATTTACTTAATCAATGGGGAATTGATAATAAAGATCTAACCGAGGAGGCTCTGTCTTCTATTAAGGGAGAAGTTTTCAATATGACTGATCTCATGGAAAAACTTTTATTTATTGCTCGGGAAGAAAATATAAGATGTAATCTAAATTTAACAGACGTAAATATTTCTGACTTACTCAAAAGAGTTTATAAGGAATTTAAAATGATTGATAAAAAACATACTTATTCAATCCATAATATTCCTGAATTTTATGGATTTATAGATGAAAAATTAATTTTACAGGCAGTTCGGGCTATAATAGAAAATTCTATAAAATATACACCTAAAAATAGAAAAATAACCATTTCTTATGAACAAGAAAAAAGTTATTTTAAAATCAAAGTTTCAGACGAAGGAATTGGAATTCCTAAAAAACATATTCCAAAATTGTTCAATCGATTCTATAGAGTCGATGAAGCAAGGACAAAAGACACAGGTGGAAATGGCTTGGGGCTTTCTATCGTAAAAAGTATCGTAGATATGCATAATGGTCATATTTTTATAGATAGTGATGTGAATAAAGGGACTACTGTAACTCTTAAACTTCCAATATAACAAGATTACAGACAATAAAAGGGGGAATTTATGTATAATATTTTAATCGTAGAAGATGAGACTAAGATTGCTCGTTTAATGGAATTGCACTTAACATATGAAGGATATAAAGTCGATGTAGCCTATGATGGATTCGAAGCATTAAATAAAATAAGAGAGAAAACATATGATGTTGTCATCTTAGACTGGATGCTTCCTAAAGTTGAAGGACCAAAGGTATGTCAAGAGATCAAAAAATTCTACCATGAAACTATCGTTATCATGGTTACAGCTAAAGACGACATCACTGATAAGATTACTGGTTTTGAGTTCGGAGCTGATGATTATTTAACTAAACCATTTGAATCTTTGGAATTATCTGCTAGAATAAAAGCACATCTTAGAAAAATCCACCGTCAAGATACTGCTAACCAAATGACTGTTAAAGATCTTACTTTAGATCTTTCTAGATTTGTAGCTATTAGAGGTGAAAGAGATATCAAATTATCTAAAACAGAATTTGAACTCCTAAAATTTTTAATTGAAAATAAAGGTATAGTTTTAACTAGAAATAAAATATTAGTCAATGTCTGGGGATACGATGGAAGTGACAGTATCTTAGATGTATATATTAAATATTTAAGAGATAAGATAGACAAGGAATTCCCTGTAAAGTTAATAAAAACTATCAGGGGAATAGGATTTACAATAGAAAAATAAAAAATTTAAAGATAACTAAAAAAAGACCATTCAATTGAATGGTCTTTTTCTTTCCCTTTTTCCCCTCTCTCTAATTTAGGAGAGGGGCTAGGGGAGAGGTTTTATACTGTTGTGATCTCTTTTTCTTTCTTTTTAAATAGTTCTTCTACTGTTTTGATATAATCATCTGTAAGTTTTTGGACATTCTCTTCAAATGATTTTAATTCATCTTGAGTGATATCTCCATCTTTTTCAGCAGCTCTTAATTTATTGTTGATATCTTTTCTTATCCCTCTAACTGCTACTTTACCAGCTTCAGCTTCATTTTTAGCCATCTTAGCATATTCTTTTCTTCTTTCTGCTGTTAATTCAGGTATAGATAATCTTACTACTTTACCATCGTTATTAGGAGTTAATCCTAAACCAGATAAGTTGATTGCTTTTTCAATTGCAGGAATTACAGTTTTATCCCAAGGATCTATAACTAATAATCTCGCTTCTGGAGCAGATACATTTCCTACTTGGTTTAATGGCATTTCACTTCCATATTGAGATACTTTTACGTCAGCTAACATTGCTACATTGGCTCTACCTGCTCTTATTGTAGAAAATCTATGTTTTGTTGATTCGATAGCTTTTTCCATTCTTTCTTTAGTTTCTGTTATTAATATTTTTGACATTTTATTACCTCCATCGATTAATTAACATTTTTCCTGTTACTTTACTACTGTTGTTCCTATTACTTCTCCAAACACTGCTTTCTTAATATTTCCATCCACTAATGAATCAAATACTAAGATTGGAAGTTCATTATCCATACATAATGAAATTGCTGCTGTATCCATTACTTTAAGACCTTGAGCTATAACTTCTGAATATGTAATTGTATCATATTTTTTTGCATCTGCATATTTAGCTGGATCTTTATCAAATATTCCATCTACTTTAGTTCCTTTCATTACAATATCAGCTTCTATTTCCATAGCTCTTAGAGCTGCTGCTGTATCTGTTGTAAAATATGGATTCCCTGTTCCTGCACCAAATATTACTACTCTTCCTTTTTCCAAGTGTCTTTGAGCTTTTCTTTTGATAAATGGTTCTGCTACCTTAGGAATTTCTAGTCCTGTTTGAACTCTTGTTTGAACTCCTAATTTTTCAATTGTATTCTGTAATGCAAGTGCATTGATCACTGTAGCTAACATTCCCATATGATCACCTGTTACTCTGTCAATCCCTTGCTCTTCACCAGATAGGCCTCTAAAGATGTTTCCTCCACCAATAACAACTCCTACTTCTATTCCCAAATTAGCTAATTCTACTATTTGCTTGGAAAACATATTTATCATATGAGATGAAATTCCATATGCTTGCTCTCCCATTAAAGCTTCGCCACTTAATTTTAAAAGAACTCTTTTGTATTTTGGTGTCATATTTCCTCCTGGATTTTAAAAGTATTTATTTACTCTTTATGCTAAAAAAAAGAGGTATAACAAAAGTTATACCCCTAAAAGATTATCCGTTAACTTGAGCTGCAACTTCTGCTGCGAAATCTTCAACTTTCTTTTCAATTCCATCTCCAACTTTGAATCTAGAGAATCCTTTTACTGTTATATCTCCTGCAAATTGTTCTACAGTTTCTTTATTTTCTGCTCTTACGTAAACTTGCTTAACTAAACAAGATTCTTCGTAGAACTTTCTTTCTTTACCTTTTAAGATGTTTTCAATTATTTTTTCAGGTTTTCCTTCTTCTAATAATTGAACTTTTGCGATTGCCATCTCTTTCTTTAAATCTTCAGTAGTTACTTGCTCTGGACATAAGTATCCAGGGTCCATAGCTGCTACATGCATAGCGATTCCTTTTGCTTTTTCTACGTTTTCAGCAGTTGCTTCACCAGTCATTTCGATGATAACACCTAATTTTCCACCCATATGGTTATAAGGAGTTACAAAACCTTCAGTGGTAACTGACTTTATTCTTCTTAAGTTCATGTTTTCACCGATCTTAGCGATTAAGTTAGTTAATAAAGTTTCTACAGTTTCTCCATTCATTTCTGTTGCCTTTAATTCTTCAATAGTTTTAATCCCTTTTGCTAAAGCTAAAGTTACTAAATCTTTTCCAAATTGAATAAATTCATTATTTTTAGTTACGAAGTCAGTTTCAGAATTAAATTCTAAAATTACTGCCGTTTTTGAGTCTGCAGAGATTCCATCAAAGATCATTCCTTCTGCTGCGATTCTTCCTGCTTTCTTAGCTGCTTTAGCCATTCCTTTTTCTCTTAGGTAGTCTATTGCTTCTTCCATATTACCTTCTTTTTCAGTTAATGCTTTTTTACAGTCCATCATTCCTGCTGCTGTAATCTCTCTTAATTCTTTTACCATTTTAGCTGTGATTTTCATTTGGATCCTCCTAAAATTATATTTACAGTCTTAAAAGTGACTTTTTTATTATTGTATATATACATATTAATATAAGAAGAATTGAGTACCAAAGTACTCAATTCCATTTTTGTATTTAATTACTTAGTTTCTGCTGGTGCTGCGTCAATTCCTTTTCTACCTTCAATGATTGCGTTAGCCATGATAGTAGACATTAACGTCACTGATCTGATAGCGTCATCATTTGCAGGAATAGGGAATGTAATAGGATCAGGATCAACATTTGAGTCAACCATTGCAATTACAGGAATTCCTAATTTATTGGCTTCTTCAACAGCTAAGAATTCTTTCTTAACGTCTACTACGAAGATTGCCTTAGGAGCTGCTGGCATATTCTTGATTCCACCTAAGTTTTTATCTAATTTTACTAATTCTTTTCTTAACATAGAAGCTTCTTTTTTTGTGTAAGCTGCATCTAAAGTTCCGTCTGCATCTAATGCTTCTAATTCTTTTAATCTAGCGATTCTAGTTTTGATTGTTTGGAAGTTAGTCATCATTCCACCTAACCATCTATTATTTACATAATACATTCCTGCTCTTTCTGCTTGTACTTTTACAGCTTCTTGAGCTTGCTTTTTAGTTCCAACGAATAATACGTTTCCACCATCAGCTGCTACGTCTCTAATTACATTATATGCAACTTCGATCATTTTTAAAGATTTGTGTAAATCTAATACATGAATTCCGTTTCTTTCTGTGAAGATATATTTCCCCATCTTTGGATTCCATCTCTTAGCTTGATGCCCGAAATGCGCTCCTGCTTCTAATAATTGTTTCATAGTTACTACTGCCATTTTTGTGTTCCTCCTTGAATATTTGTATTTGGTTTTTAAACTTCCGTTAAGCTCGAAACTAGGAGACCAATATATTGGCACCTTCCCTAGAAATACCTAACGTGTTAAATAGCTACTAATGATATCATTTTTGTAAGAAAAAGTCAATCTTTTTAGTCAACTAAAGTGAGTAAATTATCACCATTTATTCATTATAAATTTTAAATTATATAATGCTTATGATATAATTATGAAAGTAAAAAAATTAAAGGAGTTTAATTATGACAACTAATATCAATAGTTTAGAACAGAACAAAAACATCTTCAAATCAGGAATAACATATCTTACTAAAGTATTAAACGGTATGGCATTAGGGCTTTTTTCCTCTCTAATAATCGGTCTTATCTTAAAACAAATTGGAGTTTATTCAGGTATTAACTCCCTATCTCACTACGGTCAAATAGCACAATGGATGATGGGTCCTGCTATTGGTGCAGGGGTAGCATATAGTTTGAAAATTCACCCTTTGGCGATATTTTCAGCTATTATTTGCGGTGCTTTAGGAGCTGGAACCATTACTGCTAGTGGAGGAATCACTATTGGAGAACCTGTAGGAGCGTTTATAGCGTCCCTTGTAGGAGCTGAAGTAGGTCGATTAATAAGCGGGAAAACTAAGTTTGATATCTTATTAATTCCATCACTAACAATCATTGCTGGAGGAGTTACCGCTAGTTTAATCTCTCCTTTTATGGTTGATTTTATGAAAGAAGTTGGTATCTTTATAAACACACTTACTACTCTTCACCCAATTCCTATGGGAATTACTCTTTCTGTTGTAATGGGAATTATATTAACTTTACCTATATCCAGTGCCGCCATTTCAATTTCTTTAGGCCTATCAGGAATAGCTGCTGGAGCTGCAACAGTTGGATGTGCTACTCATATGATTGGGTTTGCAGTATCTAGCTATAGAGAAAATAAAATTGGAGGATTAGTCTCACAAGGGCTAGGAACCTCCATGCTACAAGTACCTAATATTATAAAAAAACCAACCATTGCTCTGCCTGTCATTCTAACTTCTGCAATTTTAGGACCTTTGGCAACTACTGTATTTCAAATGAGAAATAATTCAATTGGTGCAGGAATGGGAACTTCTGGATTAGTTGGACAGATAGCTACATTTAAAACCATGGGAACAGATGGTATCTTAGGAATTTTATTCTTACACTTTATTTTCCCAGGGATTTTAACTTATTTTATAAGTGAATTTATGAGAAAAAAGAACTGGATTAAACATGGAGATATGAAAATATAAATAAATAAAAAGACTTATTCTTCTACGATGAATAAGTCTTTTTATTTATTCATTTATACATCACCTTCTAAACCTTCTTTTTTTTAACTTTATTTTAAGCATTTTCTTATTTTAACCACTAAAAATAATAACATTTTAATCTTAATTCTCTATTAAAATATATGCATATTTTATACGAAAATGTAGTATAATAGTTATATATAATACCGTTACTTTTTTTAAATGGGTATACTGTTTTTCCATTTCTATTAATTTTAAGGGTATTCATAACATTATTTAAATACAAGGAGATGATATACCATGGAAAAAATTCTTATCGTTGAAGATGATAACAGCCTTTCACAATTATTGGAATTCCAACTGAAATATGCTCATTACGATACAGTCATTACCCCCAGGGGAGAAGAAGCGATTAAATTAATAAAAGAATACGATTATAACTTAATCATTTTAGATATCATGTTATTAGATGGAAGTGGAATTGACGTCTGTAAAGAGATCAGAACTTTTTCTGAAGTTCCTATAATCATGCTAACAGCTAAAGACAGTATCAACGACAAAATTTCTGCCTTTGATGCTGGGACCGATGATTATTTGACTAAACCATTTGAGTTTGCCGAACTTTTAGCTAGAATAAAAGCTAATACTAAACAATCTAAAAATTCTCAACCTAAAATTCTTACTCATAAAGGAATAACTATATTTTTAGACACATATAGAGCTGAAAGAGATGGAGTCGAATTAAATTTAACAAAAAAAGAACTAAAAATATTACAACTTTTATTAGAAAATAAAGGAAAGGTAATCAGTAAAGAAGAAATTATCAATAAACTATGGCAAGGTTTTTATGAAGAGAACAATAATATTGTATCAGTGTATATCAACTATCTTAGAAATAAAGTAGATAAAGATTTCCCTGAAAAACTAATTGAAAATGTTAGAGGTATAGGATACATAATAAGGTAATTTATGGATAAGCACATTTCTATTAAACGGACCGTAATTAACTCCTACCTATCATCTATGTTGACCATTTTATTTTCCATCCATATAGTGGTCATTATAGTGTTTTTAAATTGGGAAAATAGAAGAATTCAATCTGAAATAAATAAAACCGCTCTTATTGTTCATAAAGAATTAGAAACAGTTGAACATTTAAGTAAAAATTCTACTATCAAATTAATCAACAGCAAAATGGAAGAATTTGCCATAACGCAAGGAAGTCAACCTTCCTTACATATCAATTTAATATATGAAAATATCTTCTTTTCTACAAAATCAAATGAATCTGTTAATAACTTTAAGAGAGAGTTAGGAAATTTTCAGTATATATTGAATAGTAAAAATGCCTTAATTATAAAAAATTTATTATTACAATTTGAAGATAAAAAGATCTATCTTCAAATCTATTCTAACTCAGATGAAGTGAAAAATGATACCATAGCTCTTATGAATTCACTTTTCTTTTCTAGTATTTTTATCATAATGATCTCCCTGGGTGTAGTGAGAAAGATCGATAGGGTCATCCAATCTCCCATACAAGAGATCACTAAGACTGTAAAAAAAATTAATAAACATGATCTGAGTGACAGAATAACTATTATAAATAAAAATAACGAACTGGGAAAGCTCTCAATAGTTATAAACGAGATGATCGATCGATTAGATATATCATTTAAATCTCAAAATAAATTTATTTCCAATGCCTCCCATGAACTCAGAACACCTTTAGCAGTAATTAAAGGCTATGCTGACCTCTTAGATGCTGGAGCAAAATCTGACCCTATTATGGTTAATCGGGGTATTACGGAAATTTTAACAGAAGTTAAAAATATGGAAAATCTTTTAAAAAAACTACTGTTTTTAGCTCGCAAAGAAAATAAAATGTTAAAGAATAATATTGTCCCATTTGAAATTTCTTCTTTAATCCAGGAGCTCATTGAAAAACAACAATTCATTGATAAAGATCACAATTATAAAATTATACGAAATAAAATTTCTATTTTAAAAATTGATAAAGATCTGATCCTTCAAGCATTAAGGGAACTATTAAAAAATAGTTCTAAATATACACTTGAAAATCGCGACATTTCCATCGATTCATTTCATAGAAGAAAATCTCATTATATAGTAGTAAAAGATCAAGGTAAAGGAATCCCAAAAGAAAACTTAAAACATGTTTTCGAAAGATTCTATATCCAAGATGAAAGTCGAAACAGACAAAAAAATAGCTTTGGTTTGGGTCTTTCTACTGTAAAAGACATAATCGAACTACATGGGGGAAATATCTATATTGAAAGTGAATTCAATAAGGGGACTACTGTAACTATAGAACTTCAAAATTCTTTAAAATAAAGAGGAGAGATGAAATATTATCATCACTCCTCCTTTTTTTATAACTTATATTTTATTTTCCTATTTTTTTTGTTAAATTTTCTATTTTTTCTTTAACAGCTTCATCTCTTGGATCAATTTCATAGGCAGCTATATACTCTTTTATTGCTCTTTTTAAGCGTCCCATTCTTTCATACTTTATAGCAAATTCTACATGTGCATCATAAATATCAAAGTCTAAAAATATTGATAAGTCATAGGCTCTAATAGCGTCTACTATTCTTCCTATTCTTGAATAAGCATTTCCTAATAAAAAATATACAAATGGAGCTTCTGGATCTATATCTAAAGCTTTATTAAAAAGTTCTATAGCCTCTAAAAAATCATCTTTTTCATAATAAAGATAACCCATATATGCCATATATTCCGAATTCTTAGGATCTAATTCCAACACTTTTTTGTAAACTTTTATGGCATCATCTGTTTTTTTTTGAAAACAAAGTATTGCTCCTAACTCCTTCAATGCCATACGATTATTTGGATTAAAAATTAGTTCTGATCTAAGATCTACTCTTCTCTCATCTAGGTTTTCTACCTCATTAATTTCCATAAATATTGCTGTTCTTAACATTTCTCTCTCCCCCCGATTCTAAAAAAAGTATCACAACTCCTTATTCTACTGTTACAGATTTAGCTAAATTTCTAGGTTTATCTACATCTACATCTCTATTTACAGCTGCATAATACGATAATATCTGCAACGGTATCACATTTATTACTGGTGAAAATAATTCATCTATTTCTGGTATATAAATAACCTCGTCTGATATTCCTGATATTTCTCTATCTCCTACAGTTGCTATAGTCAATATTTTTCCACCTCTAGCTCTTACTTCCTCAATGTTTGATTTAACTTTATCATACGTATCACTTTTAGTAGCTATTGCAACTAATGGACACTCTTCATTTATAAGTGCTATTGGACCGTGCTTTAATTCTCCTGACTGGTACCCCTCTGCATGGATATATGAGATCTCTTTTAGTTTCAAAGCTCCTTCATAAGCTATTGCAGTGTTTATATTCCTACCTATAAATATACTAGATACTACATCATCCAATATTGAGGCTTTTTCTTTGATACTTTCTTCTATTTCTAAAATTTTCTCTATAATATTTGGCAATTTTCTTAAATTTTCAATTATATATTTTCTTCTTTTTACATCTAATATATCTTTTTTCTCACCTAGATATAAAGTTAAAATATACAACGCTATTAATTGTGACACAAATGCTTTAGTAGAAGCTACTCCGATCTCTAAACCTGCGTTGGTATATATTGTCCCATCCGCTTCCCTAGATATAGTGCTTCCCATTACATTTATTATCCCGATAGTTTTAGCGCCACTTTTCTTAGCCTCTCTTAACCCTGCTAATGTATCAGCCGTTTCCCCTGATTGAGATATCAATATCACTAAGTCTGTCTTAGCAATTATAGGATTTTTATATCTAAATTCAGAAGCAACTTCTACTTCTACAGGTATTCTTAGTTCCTGTTCTATCATATATTTTCCTACTAAAGCAGCATGATAAGATGTTCCGCACGCTACCATATGAATCTTAGTTATATTTTCTATTTCCTCTTCTGTCAATGTGATTTCATCTATGATGGCACTATCGCCTTTTATCTTCCCGTTTAAAGTATCTGTGATTACCTTTGGTTGTTCATGTATCTCTTTTAAAGTAAAGTGATCGTAGCCCCCTTTTTCAGCGGCTTCCAACGACCATTCTATCTTTGTCTCTTTTGTTGATTTTTCATTTTTTTCTAAATCCCATATCTTTACTTCGTCTTTTTTTAATAAAGCTACATCTCCATCTTCTAAAAATATTACTCTATCAGTATATTCTAGGATTGCCGGGACGTCTGAGGCTATATATTTTTCTTCTTTTCCTAATCCTATGACTAATGGTGATCCCTTTCTTGCTGCTACCAATAGATCTGGCTGATCCGATGAAATCACTCCTATTGCATAGGCTCCATCTAGAATTGGTAATATTTTAAATACAGATTCTAATAGATCTCCAGTATAGTTATCTTCTAATAAATGAACTATAACTTCTGTATCAGTATCAGACAAAAAATTGTACCCTTTATTTTTCAATTTTTCTCTTAATTCTGCATAATTTTCTATTATTCCATTATGCACTAGAGATAATTTATTATCCTGTGAGTTATGAGGATGAGAATTTCTAGTACTAGGTACTCCGTGAGTTGCCCATCTAGTATGTCCTATACCTACGTGACCTAAGATTTCTTTGTCTTTTATTATTTCACCTAAATTTGCTAATTTACCTACTGATTTAAATGTTTTCATAAGGCCATCGTTGTCTAAAATTGAGATACCAGCTGAATCATATCCTCTATATTCTAATTTTGATAACCCACTATACAAGACTTCTTTAGTTTTTTTGTTTCCTATGTAACCTACAATTCCACACATTTTTTACTTCCTCCTAAAATATTTGATTTTAAATGTTCGCTTAGATCTACTGATCTAAAAGGTATATTTTAAAAGAAAATAGCCACTAGAAGATTTTTGTAATAACCATCACCGATTATTTTTGTTCCTTCTTTAGGTTGTGACAACCTCTAGGGTACCCGCCGATTTTCGATTTTCCCTAGCCCTCGTCAACTTCTCATCTCAAACCCTATCCAAGGTTGAGAACGCATTCAGAAGTTCAGGCGCTTTTTTATTTTTTTATTCTCTTTTAAATTCCTTATATCCTATTGTATAAAAAAAATAGAAACTATGTCAACTAACAATCTATTGATTTTTGTTTTTAAAAAATAGAAATACTTTTTTTTATTATTTTTTTCACGTTTCAATGGTATTATACTATGTTTTTGTACTATTTAAAAGGTTAAAATTAACTTTTTTTAATGTTTTGTATTGTTTTCAAACTATATAAAAAAAGCTACTCAATTGAGTAGCTTTTCGATATTTTTTATAATGCTGCTTTTGCAGTTTCTGCTAATTTAGCAAATTCTGCTGCATTGTTTACAGCTAAGTCAGCTAAGACTTTTCTATCTAAAACAATTCCAGCTTTCTTTAATCCATTCATGAATTTAGAATAAGTTACTTCGTTTAATCTCGCCGCAGCGTTTATTCTTATGATCCATAATTGTCTCATTTTTCTTTTTCTAACTTTTCTATCTCTTGTAGAGAAAGCTTCTGCTCTCATTACAGCTTGGTTAGCTTGCTTGAATACGTCACCAGACGCACCTCTAAATCCTTTAGCTCTCTTTAATATTTTCTTATGTCTTTTTCTTCTAATAACACCAGTTTTTACTCTTGACATTGCTTGTTCCTCCTATCTCAAAAATTTGCTTAACATCTATTTAAAGATTATAATTATCTTCCAACTTTACCTGTAGGTAATAATCTTACCATCATTCTAGCAGCACCTTTAGGTAGTACATTATCTTTATTTAAGTTTCTCTTTCTTTTAGTCTTTTTCTTAGTTAAGATATGACTCATTCCTGATTTCTTAGCGATATATTTCCCTGTTCCAGTTACCTTTACTCTCTTAGCAGTTCCCTTGTGAGTTTTCATTTTAGGCATAATAAATATCCTCCTTTCAATTTTATGTTTATTTTTTTAATGGTGATAACATGATAAACTTTTGCGGTCCACCATATTTTTTATCAATAATAGCTTCATCTTTAAAAATTTCAGCTACTTCATCAAGTTTTTTTATTCCTAGTGCAGCATGCATTCTTTCTCTACCAAATAACATAAGACTAGCTTTTACTTTGTGTTCTTTTTCAATGAACTTTCTAATCTTTCCTATTTTAGTTTCAAAGTCATGTACATCTATTCTAGCTTTAAACTTAATTTCTTTAACTACAACTTGCTTTTGATTTTTCTTAGCTTCCTTAGCTTTTCTAGCCTGCTCATATTTATACTTTCCGTAGTCCATAATCTTACATACAGGTGGTTTAGCTGTAGGTGAAACTTCTACTAAATCAAGTTTCTTTTCTATAGCAATGCTTAATGCCTCTCTCGAAGTCATTACTCCTAATTGCTCTCCATCATCCGATATTATTCTTACTTCTCTAGCTCTAATTCTTTCATTAATTCTAGTTTTGATAGAAATAATTGTCACCTCCAAAATTATATAAAAAAAACAGGACATGATAACACGCCCCGTAAAAGTTATTTTTTAAATTAAACTTTCATTTAATTTTAAATTCTTTACATCTTTAATTCATAACCTTGATGCATCTAACATGATCCTAAGATCTAAACTTTCTGTTTAGTGATGATAAGGTGAGAAACGGGCGTCTCTTCTTTTTATATATTTAATTTTTATTTTACAAAACATAATATCACAAAAAAGATATAATGTCAATTGTTTTTATGGTGTACCTAAGAGGAGTCGAACCTCTAACCTTCTGGTTCGTAGCCAGATGCTCTATCCAATTGAGCTATAGGTACACTATTGGGTAAAAAAAAAGCGGTTACAACCGACTTTGTTTTTATATGGCGGAGAATGAGGGATTTGAACCCTCGGTACCCGTTAAAGGGTACACTCCCTTAGCAGGGGAGCGGATTCGACCACTCTCCCAATTCTCCGTATGTGGCGATGAGACTGGGACTCGAACCCAGACCCCTTGCGGGTTCACCGGTTTTCAAGACCGGCTCCTTAGCCAGTTCGGACATCTCACCACTCGACAAGGACTATACTATCATATATATATATGATGGTCAACACTTTTTTTATTTATTTTTATAAAAGTCATGTTTCCCTCTATTCTTGATACTAAAATGATATTTTTTATAACCCTTACGAAGTTTTTTTTAATAATATCAATTTTTATTTTTAATAAAAGTGGATATTTTTCTTATTTACACCTCCCTTTATCAAATAATTCTATCTATATTTTTTCACTTTTAAATTAAAAATTAAACATTATTTATTTAGCGCTAAAAGAAACTTTTTAAAAATCATCTGATTCAAAATCAATATAATTTTTCATAAGATTAAGTCCATCTAAATAAAATAGTTCCCCAAAATGTCATTTTTTTACTATAATTAAAGGAAACTCTTATACTATTTTAGTATATTCTATAATATAGGTTATACCTATCGTTTTTTTATAATGGAGGGAAAGTTGCTATGAAAAATATTATTTTATATAATTCTAGGGAATTATTTTATGAACAAGGATATTTTAAAACAAAAATTTCAGATATAACAAAAAAATCTGGTATTTCTATAGGAAATTTTTATAGATGTTATAATTCAAAGGAAAATTTGCTTTCCCACATAATAAAAAAAGAGTTAAAAATTTATACTGAAGATCTCCGAATTCGAATTCCAAAAGAAGGAGATGATATATTAAAATTAAAGATGATTATGCAATCAATTTTTAATTTCTTAAAAAAAAACCCATTTTTTTTTGCCCTACTTATAGAATTAAAGGCAAATGATGAAAAACTATCCAATATTTCTAAAAAGGATCTCAACTCTTTTTGGGACGAAACAAACCTCTTAACTATAGAACTCCTAAAATATGACGAATACTTTGATAAAGAAAAGGGGGAATTCTTGATTTCTATGATGGAAAGTCAAGTAAGACTTTATATAAGACACCTATTCTCTGGAAATAAAGGGAAATGTAATTCAACAAAGTTATTTTTTTCACATTTAGAGGAGGATATGAATAATATTTCAGAAATTGTTATAAATACTTTTAAATCCCTAAATAAAAATGCAATAAAAAAAACTATTGACCCCTCTACAGGGGCTTATACAAATAAGTATTTTTTTGAACTATTAAGAAAAACTCACGATAATGGACATTCTTTAAATTTAATTTTTTTAGATCTTAAAACTTTTTATACCACTAAAAATCCCCAAAAAATATTTTTTAGAGATAATATTATGACAAATATAGGAATTCTTCTAAAAAAATATTTTAGAAGTACAGATTCAATAGGAAGACTTGGCCCTTCTAAATTCATGATCCTTATTTTAGAAAAAGAGGACATGCACGATATATTTAAAATTGAAATGGGGAAAATTATAGAAGATCTCCAAATTAAATTTCCTTGTATATCTTGGGAAGATATAACCTGGAAACATCTCTATCTAAATTTAAAGGATGATATTTTAGATAAATTCAAGGAATTACATTCCATTAAAAATAACACTATTATTCATTAGGAAAAAAACCTAAACATAATAATAAGATATATCCTATAAAATAAATTTATTTAGTATTTTATGAAATATATGGTATAATATTAGGTAACATTTGGCAAATATAGTGGCGTATTTTGAATTTAATGAGGAGATAATAATGAATGATGTAACAAATAACAATGAAATAATGGAAGAAATAGCTAAGCAATCAATAATCAAGATGGGAAAAAGACAAAAATTAACCGTAAACAACATCTCAACTATCGGAGCTTACCTTGATGCTGAAACTGGAAACACAGACGATAATGTTTTGTTACCAAATAACCAGATCGAAGGGAAAAATATCCAAGAAGGAGACGTTTTAGACGTATTCATATATAGAGATTCTGAAGATAGATTAATAGCTACATTTGAAGCTAGTTTCGCAGTCGCTGGAACTATGGCAAAATTAAAAGTTGTAGACTTAGCTCCATTTGGTGCATTTTTAGATTGGGGATTATCAAAAGATCTTCTTTTACCAAAAGGTCAAGAAGAATGTAGAGTAGAGATCGGACAAACCTATCTAGTAGGATTATTTGAAGATAAAAAAGGTAGAGTTTCTGCTACTATGAATGTATATAAATTTTTATTACCTAACTTTGATTTAGAAAAAAATGAATTGATAGTGGGGACAGTATATAGAGTAGTTCCTGAAATTGGTATATTTGTAGCTATAGAAGACAGATACTACGGACTTATTCCTAACAATGAATTCTTTGGTACTTATAAAGTAGGAGATGAAATCCAAGCTCGTGTAATTAGGACTAGAGAAGATGGAAAAGTTGACCTTAGCCCTAGACTGCTTGCTCATGTGCAGATGGATAAAGACGCTGCTATGATTTTAGAAAGCATTCAGACTAACTACCATAAAAAATTAACTATCAGTGATAAAAGTTCTCCTGAAGATATCAAAAGAGAATTTGGCCTTAGTAAAAAAGCTTTTAAAAGAGCTATTGGTGGATTATTAAAAAATAGACTTATTGAAAAAACAGAAGCTGGCTTTCAATTAACTGAAGATGGAAAAAATCATAAATAGATAATAAAAAAGGAAAACTACAATTAGTTTTCCTTTTTTTAGTTATTCCCCCCTTAACATTTCTTCGATTTCATCTAAAATTTTAAAAGGGTATTTAAGTTTTTCTAATTTTTCCTCATTAGTATATCCAAATAAATCATGATGTCCCAAAGAATCACTTAATTTAACTACTCTAGCATCTAAACTAGCTCTTAAATCTGAAAGTTCAATTTTTTTCAAATCTTTCCCCTTGTTAGTAGCATATAAAAATATTCTATTATCCTGATCTAAAAATGCTCTTTTTATATACTGCACAGATTCTTCCATAAAAATTTTTTCTACTATAAGTTCTTTTTTTATTAGATGCATTTTCCCCCCTACAAATCTATACTTTTTTCTATAATTTACAATTTTATTTTTATTATTAATTTAATCGATCATTAAAACAGTATATACTATACCACTTAAAGCATAATTAAGACAACCGAAACACAACTTATTAAACAATAAAGTTGTTAAATATGGTTCTATTTTCCCCTAATAGGCTCCTGCCTTTCCTCATCTTTTAAAACTGAAAAATTTATATGGCAATATCCACTCGGATTTTTTTCCAAGTATTCTTGAT
This sequence comes from Psychrilyobacter sp., assembly GCF_049671765.1. Classification (NCBI taxonomy): domain Bacteria; kingdom Fusobacteriati; phylum Fusobacteriota; class Fusobacteriia; order Fusobacteriales; family Fusobacteriaceae; genus Psychrilyobacter; species Psychrilyobacter sp. Next base: position 14,476 of record NZ_JBATVM010000093.1, on the reverse strand, counting down.
GAAACTCCTCAGCATCATAAAATTTATCTAACTTTTCAATTTCTACAACTATAGGTTTTGAATAACTTTTCTTCTGATCTTTCATATATTGCTTTATTTTCTCTTTATCTCCTAGATCTATATAATATACTCCAGTCCTATACTGGGTCCCTATGTCTCCTCCTTGTTTATTTAATGAAGTTGGATCTATTATTCTAAATAGATGATTTAGTATCATTCTTAATGATAATATCTTTTCATCATATTCCAAATAACACGCTTCTACGTGCCCTGTTTTCCCAGTACATACTTCTTTATAAGTAACCTCGTCTGTTTTTCCATTAACATAGCCTGATTTGGTCTTCATAATTCCTTTCACTCTTTTAAAATAAGCTTCTACACCCCAAAAACATCCACCAGCTAATACTATTTTTTTCATCAGAACCACCTCTTAATATAAGATATACCACAAATTCTATATAATAAAAACCTTCCTTCTACATAATTTGTGTAGAAGGAAGGTTTTTTATTATATATTTGATATTTTTTTACAAGTTCTCACTAATTGAGCGGTATAAGACATCTCATTGTCATACCAAGCCAAAACCTTTATTATCTGGTGTCCATCTACTGTCATAACAGCTGTACACTGTGCGTCAAATAAAGACCCATAGTGCATTCCTATACAATCAGAAGAAACGATTGGATCCTCTGTATACCCTAGTGTTTCATTGGATGCTTCTTTCATTGCTCTATTAATGTCTTCTACTTCTACTTTTGTTTTTAATCTAACCATAAGGTCTATACAAGAACCTGTTACAGTAGGTACTCTTATGGCTGCTCCTCCTAATTTCCCATCTAGATGTGGTATTACTTTTCCTAAAGCCTTAGTTGCTCCTGTTGTTGTTGGAACCATATTTCCCGCTGCTGTTCTTCCTCTTCTTGAATTAATTCCTTTTTTATGAGACCCATCTAAAGTGTTTTGATCATTTGTAAAAGCATGGACAGTTGTCATATATCCTCTAATTACTCCAAATTTATCATCCAATACTTTTACAATTGGAGCTAAACAATTTGTTGTACAAGACGCTCCTGATATTATTGTTTCACTTCCGTCTAGTATATCATCATTTACATTGTATACAATTGTTTTTATATCTCCAGAAGCTGGTGCTGATATAACTACTTTTTTTGCTCCGGCATCTATATGAGACTGTGATTTCTCCTTTGAAGTATAAAATCCACTACACTCTAAAACTACATCTACACCTAATTTACCCCATGGTAAATTTACTGCGTTTCTTTCTGTAAATACAGCCACTCTTCTACCATCAATTACTATATCATCCTCTGTATGCTTTATTAAATCTTCTTTAAATCTTCCTTGAGCTGTATCATATTTTAATAGATAGGCCGCTGTTTCTGATCCACTCATACTATTTATTGCCACTACCTCAAATTCAGGATTATCTTCCATCATTCTGAACGCTAACCTTCCAATTCTTCCAAAACCATTTATTGCTATTTTTACTGACATGTTTCCCCCTTAAAAATATATTTTAATTTTTCACATCTTAATATAACCCTTTTAGACATTAAAAGTCAACAAAAAGATAATAAAAAGAGCATTTTTTAATCTTTTTACGGTTAATTATTGTACACTTACAAAGGAAGGATGATTTAATCTCAAAAATTATAGATTTTAAATAAAACAAAAACCTCCCTAAGTTATAGAGATAATTTCTCTAATAACTTAGGAAGGTTTAATTTAAATCTAATTAATCAACTTATAGATTAAACTAAGCTTCTACTGAAACAGACTTTCTAGAATCTTTTATTAATTTAATAGCTGTGTATAATACTACTGCTATTACTACTTTAGTCAATACTGCAATTGGTAAGCCCGTAACTAAGTAAGCTGCGATAACTACTCCTACAACACCAAACATCATGTTCATTAAAGTCGCTTTTCTATTATAAGCCCCAGCTTTAATAAACTTTACACTTGCTGCTGGCATAAGATATGCACAAGAACCCATCATAACTGGAAATGCTACTAATGGACTTAGACCTAGAGCATATACTAAAGCCATACAAGGTGCATATAGACCTATTCCTAAAGTCATAAGAGCTCCTAATATGAAGTTTCCGACTACAGCTATAACCAGCTTAATTCCAGATAGTCCTACTGCTTCTCCCCCACCTTGAATCAATCCTAACTGCTGTGCAACCATTATCAATACGACTATTACTAATGCTGATCCCATATATAATTGTACTTTTCTCTCATTTAGCTTAGCAACATACCCTGCTCCTAATATTGCTCCTAAAGTTGCTGCCACTAGCATAGAAATCAACGTAATTGGTTCAACTTCAACTTTTTTTATAAATATAAAAGCTTCCGCCATTACAGGTATAGTCATTGCTGTATTTAAAGTTCCAGGTAATATTCTGTCATGAACCAAATTAAACTGCTTAAAAAGTGCCGTCATCGGTGCAAATCCACCGATACCTAATGTATCAAAGAAATTTACTCCTAAACCTATTCCTGCATGTGCTACTGTACTACCTTCATCTACCCCAGCATTATTCATTTTAAACTCTTTGTAATCTTTAGCAAAAACAACTAAATACCAAATACCCATAATTGCTAAAATTCCCAGTAATATTTGTACCATAATTTTTCCCCCTCTTTTATTTTATTTTATTTTGTTCATTATTTCTAATTCAGCGAAAACCCATATTTCAATGGATCTGTTGGATCTACATATAGATGGTTTACTCCAGTTATGTAAGCACTTGCTGTAATTTGTGGAGTTACATATTTTACTCCATCTTTTTCAGATGTTTCTAATATTTCACCAATAAATTTAGTTTCAATTATACTTTCATAAACAAATTTTTCCCCTTTTGCTAACTTTCCTTTAGTAAATAAAGTAGCCATCTTAGCACATGTTCCTGTACCACAAGGTGATCTATCTACTTGACCTTCCCCAAATACCACTACATTTTGTAATGTGGCATCTTTACTCTTTGCTGGTCCATACATCTCTACCAGATCAATTGTCTTGATATGATCTAATTCAGGGTGTTTTACTGTAATTTGCTCATTAGCAGCTTTTAATATTTTCACACCTAATTCACATAGTTTATTTGTATTAGTTGGACATATATCTACTCCTAATTGAGAAGCTTCTAATATAGCGAAAAAACTTCCTCCAAATGAAACATCTACTGTTAAAGTTCCAATTCCTTCTACATCTATCTTAACGCCTTCTTTATGTAAAAACGCCGGGACATTAGTAAATGTTACTTCTAAAGCCTTTCCATCTTCTACTCTAACTCTACCTCTTATTAGTCCTGCAGGAGATTCTAGTGTTATATTTGTATATGGCTCTGTAACTTCTACCATTCCCATCTCTACTGCAACTGTCATTGCACCGATAGTTCCATGACCACACATATTTAGGTAACCTCCTCCATCCATGAAGATTATTCCTAAATCTGCTTCATCTATTGTAGGAGTTACTATGATTGATCCAAACATATCTGCGTGACCTCTAGGCTCATGCATGGCTAATGTTCTTACGTTATCTAGATTATTTTCTAAGTAACTTTTCTTTTCTGCCATTGTTTTCCCAGGGATTTTTGGTACTCCACTAATGATTATTCTAGTCGGTTCTCCCATTGTGTGTGAATCTACAGCTATTATCTGTTTATTGATTTTCATTCTGTCTGCCCCCTTCTTATTTTAAGCTTTAACATCGCTAAAGCTTTTTTTGCATCTAAGTAAGTCATGTTGTTTTCTCCAACAACTTCTGTTTCGATACCATCTTTACTTTTATTTATATCCACTATAGTGTCCATATATTTATTTTTAACTACAAATTCCGCCTGTGTTCCTACAAAGCTAATTCCAACTACTGGAATCTCCCGTTCACCGATCTCCCTCATAGTGTTTTCATAGTCAACATGACTATTCCCCCATCCATCCAGTGAAAAAATAACACCGTCTGCTCTCATGGCTTCTATTAAATTTGCAACTCTTTTACCTACGAAATTTTTCTCTTCATTTAATTGTGGAGTTCCTACTAATATTATACCTAATAGATCTACATCTGAGTCTTTAGATACAATATCTAATAATGGATCTCTAAAGTGATGCAGTGTTGTTTCCTTTGTTGAAGGTCCAATTCCCATAATAACTCCTCCTAATGCATAGCTTTTATAGCTCCATCTCTATATTCGTTTGGAGTTAATAGTACAGGCATATTGTATAACTCAATTATAGATTTTCCTCCTGAAAATCCAGACGGTTCTCTAGAAAAAAGTCTTGTATCATACATAGCTCCCTGTCCTGCAACTTGCTTTAGTATAACTACTTTTTGAGCCCCTGGTTTTATCTCGTCATAAAATTCACATACTTCTGTGCAAGTTCTTCCATTCAAGGTTTTTAACTGTTTTCTTATCTCTTGAATAAGGTTATCGCATATTTCATGACACTGGTTTATTCCTTCTCTTGTTTTAGTTCCACCTGATGTTAGAGTTAAGTCTAAATGAATAATTATATCTGTATCTTGAGGAGTTCCTGCTCTTCCAAATACTACTTGCTCCGACAATATTCCTTCTGAAGAACCAAATTCTGCAACCTGGATTCCGTCTTCATCAGCACCTGTTATCATAACGCTTACACCTGTTAATGTATGGGTTATTCCTTCACCTATGTTCCCTAATACCTTTGTTGAGACAGGAATAAAATCCATAATAGAATTAACAAACTTATCTTTTTTATTTGGCTTTATTATTTCAATTTTTAATTCTTTCACATACTTTAAACCATGTTTTATCTCTAAAACTCTAAATTCAGTTCCTAGAGATAAAACATTATTAAAGATTGAAGTGGCTTCCGAAAAAACCACTTCCTCTATGTGAAAAGCTTTAATTTGCAATTTACGCCTTTTTAAGCTCTTCATATTTTGCTCCTTTAAAAACTCTACTTATACCTTTGCGATATACTCAAATGGTAATGGTACAATCTTACCTGGCGTTTGTATTGTTACTAAGTTTTCTAAAGTTGCCTTTAAAATCTCTAGTTGCATCTTGTGATCATTTGGTGCACCTGCATTTGCTCCCATTGGTACATTTGGTGCTACTGCTCTTGGTGTTCCAGTTTGTCTTACAACTGGTGGTAATGCTGCTATGATTATTGTAGGAATTCCCGATTCCTCAATTGCTCTCTGTACAAGTACAGCAGAACGGTGACAAGTCCCTCAGCCAGCAGTTAATACTACAGCATCGACACCCTCTGCTTTAAACTTTGCAGCAATGGCAGGACCAGTTTCGTTTTTAAACTTCTCTTGGTTTCCACCTCCACCCATAAATCCAGCATGGATTTCTGCTACTTCTTTGATAAATCCCTCTTTAGCTAATTCATTTAATGGGTCTACTGGGAACATACAATTAATGTCTTTGTTTACATCACCATTATCATATCCACCATGAGATACCATCATATCAGATGTAAGTGCATCTCCTGGAATAAATCTATATGTGAAATCTCCAGCAAAATTAAATCTTTCTTGTGTTTTTAAATGTACTCCTGCAGCAGTTGCTAAACCTATTTTCATCTCATTTAAAGGTTTAGTTACTGGCGTCCAAACAGATTTAGGAGTGATTGGTACAAATATTTCTGATTGCATACCTTTTATTGCCATTCTATTTTCCTCCTCTATTATTTTTCTTTATATTACTTACATATTTTTCATTTACTTCTCCAGACATTACTTCTGGAAAACTCATATTAAATTCTACTTCTTGACCTATTTTTAGATCATAATCAGTAACTAACATTCTCATAGGTACACTTAGATGTCCTAATCTACCTTTTAAATCCATAGCTACAGCACCATCTGAAATGTGTACTATAATACCTTGCATCTTTATTAATCTATCTCCATATTTCATAATTTACTCCATATTTCATAATTAAGATCTACTTAGTTTTTAATTTTTCCGCTCTTTTTTCACTCATAGGAATAGAAGTTTCATTTAAAACTCTTTCTATCTTTATTCCTTCATGAGCTTCTACAGTTTCTAAGTTTAACTCTTTAACATTTGGATTCCACTTTCTTTCAGGTCCTTTAACTTCTGAGCCACCCATAGCAGATTTTAACATTCCAAGTGCTCTTAAAGCGTCCTCTTTACATAAAGTGTTACAAGCAAGTACTTCATTTTCAATACCTTCTTCAGATTTGTTATTATCTACCATGTATTCCATATATTTATTTCCTACAACTAATGCACCTTGAACTGCTGAAAATGACATTCCTACTACTTTCATTCCTCTCATTCCAATTTGCTCAATATGACTTGCGAAGTCGATATGATTATTTCCAAATCCTTCAGTTGTTACGATAGCTCCTTCTACATCTAAAGCTTCAACTGTCATACCTAATCTTTCAGATACATAGAATTTTTCAGAGTTAACTTGTGGACTTCCAACAAATATAACTGCACATAAATCTATTTCAGGGTCATTCATTGCTTCAATTACTAATGGTTCTCTATAATAATGTCTAGTACATTCTTTTGATGCTGGGCCAATACAAGTTAATGCATGAACTCCTCCATCTAATACTTCAAGTGGTGATAAAACGATTGGTAAGTTTCCTAAATCAACATTTGGCTTTCCACCCATTATTCCTGCTGGTTCCTTTGGCAAAATAATGTTGTCATGCATTGCACCTTGTCCCATTATTTCTTTTATTACTACTACTTTTTTCTTTCCTGGTCTTCTATATTGAACTAATTCTTCAGTTTCTACTACTAAAGTTTCATCAGCTTTCTTTAATACGTTTCTTATCTCTTGAGTGATAAAATCACTTGCTGTATGAGCTGCTAACGGCCCAGGTCTTTCCATATTTGTTCCAGCTTTAATTGTAACTGTAGTTTTGATGAATATATCCCCTTTATCAGGTGATCCAGGTCTATTCCACATGATGTTTTCAGATAAGATTCCTTCAGATGATCCGAATTCTCCTATTTGTACACCATCTTCATCTACACCTGTTACCATCATGATAACACCATCGATTACTCTTGTAGTACCTGTTCCTAAGAAGTTATCTTCTTCTTTTGTAGCTATTGGTTGTACATCCATGATTGTTTCACTGTAAGTATCATACTCAGCTGGAGTAATTATATCTACAGTCATAGATGTTACTAACTTTTGAGATTCTACAGCTTCTAATTCTACACCTTTTCTTACAGTAAGAGTAGTTCCCTCTATTTTAGTTTCATCTCCGAATGCTACTTTTTCTATTTTAAAATGCTTCTTAGTTAAAGATCTTAATTTTCTTTCAGGTAATACAGCTGCAGTTTCAGTTGTTGCAGAAGTTTCTTTTACTTCTACAATTTGTGCCACTGGTGCAGTTGTTGCTGGAGTAGATACAGCTTGAGTTCCAAACATTGGAATTTCTAAGTTGATATCTTTTCCTTCACCTATATGAATTTTTAACATTCCACCATTTAATGATGTTGTCATTGAAGCAGGTGCTACAGTTTCAGTCGTTACTATTGGTGTTTTTATTATTTCTTCCTTCACCTCTTCTTTTACATCTTCAGTTAGTGAATTAAGCCCCTCAAACATATCTGCCGTTAATGGTGTTAATGCGTCTGCAGTTTTAATTAATTTTGCTCCTAAAACCTCACCTATTTTTAATGTTTTTTCATCTAATTTTAATAGTCCTGACTCTTCTAAGTCAAAGAATATAGCTGGGTCCTCTAAGTTTGAAGGCTCGATTATTGTTCCAGCCTCAAATCTACAACAACTTACAGCGTAATCCATTGCATGCTCTTTTGCAGTTTCTAAAGTGATTGACATGTTTTCCTCCTGATTTTCTTTTAAGATTGAATCAACATAAAAGTTAACTCTCTATTATATATATAATTTATTTTTTCTTACTTCTATAAATTTTGTGTCTTGCACCACGTAATACGTGATCGGTACTATGATATACAGGTACTCCCAACCTAGGAGCTACAGTCATTACCGTATTCGTTCAGTCTTCGCAAGTTCCTGTTATTATCACTTCTGCACCTTGTTTCTTCAAAAACAATACTTTTTCTGCTTGCCCTGGACAAATTCCTGGCTTATCGCATCTATATCTGCCATTAACTTCTACCATCCTCTTACACTTAGTTTCTGCTACCACTTCTCCACCCATACCGTGAGCTATTTCAGTTAACCTTTTTTCATCAGCTCCACACTCACAAGCAATTATTCCGACTTTTCTCGTATCTTTTGGATACGGCATTGCCACTAATATACCGCCTGTAGTTTTAGTTATTGGTGCATCTTCAGTTATAGCTTTTCCTGTAAATGGACCTCCAGCAACTATTTCTCCATAAGGAAATATATAGCCACCACTTTTTTCAATATATTCTTTTACAGAAGCTCCAATTGGAACATTTAAAAATACTTTACCTTTTTCAGCGTTTACTACTCTTCCACCTACTGTTACATCTTTATCAATAACAGGTTTTCTATCTTCTATTGCTAACACTAAGTTCTTTAATGTTTCTACATTAAATACTACAGCATTTGCTTTAGATGGAAGTTCTCCTGGTTGTAATTCTATTCCCAAAACTTCTCTAACAATTACTCTTTCATCTCCAGCAGGATACATATTTGGCAACCATTTTATTTCTATGTTTTCATAGTTTTTCAAAACTTTACCAATAGCCATAGCAGCTTTAAGATACTTAGTCTTCATAGCGATATAACCTATCTCAGATCCTGTAGATTCCATGGCATATTTAACACCTTTTACTACAAGTTCTGGATTTTTTTCCATTAACTCTACATTATGAGATAATACTGGTTCACACTCAGCAGCATTGGCCAGTACATAACCTCCATCTAGTTTTGTGGATAATTTAATGTGACTTGGGAAACCTGCCCCACCTGATCCTACTATTCCTGCTTCAAATGCATATTCAGAAATACTTTCACATTCTTTTATTTTTAAATAATTATTAGAATTTTCTCCAGTTTGTTGAATCTCTATATAGGAATCGGTTATTTTTTTCACTATACCATTTATACTAGAGTGTATTTTACATCCCAATGAAATTGGTTCAGCTATACATTGACCCCTCTTCACTTCCTCATCTATCTTAACGATTGATTTAGAAGGAGCTCCAACTGCCATTTTTAGAACAAACTTGAATTTTTTCATACTCATTAAATTTTCACCCCCTTAAATTTAAACTTCTTATGTTCATACTTGTATTTTTTCATCTAAGTGAATCTTTGCACAGTTATATATTCACATATTTTTTATATTACGTCAAGAATTAATTAGAATTTTTTTTAAAAAATTTAACTCCTCTTTTAGATCCCAATAATTACAATAACTGTTCTGTAATAGACTAAAATATTTAATTTCTGATGATTTAAATATAGTTTTCACATCCATTTTTTCAAAAAAAACTAGAGATCATAATTTGTGATCCCCAGTTCTACTTTAATTTATATAATACTTCTATTTTCTTCATATCCTTTTATTTCTTTTTATTTTCTTCTGTTTCCTATATAATCAGCCAATTCCATATGCCATTTTGCCTTATCTCCAAAAGTATCAAACATTATTTGCTTAGCTTCTTCTATTTTCCCTATCAAGATTTCCTTGGTTTTTTCTATTCCAAAAATCGATGGATAAGTAGACTTTAATAGTTCCCTATCGCTTCCTACAGGTTTTCCAATCTCTTCAAAAGTTCCCTCGATATCCAAAATATCATCCTTTATTTGGAAAGCCAATCCAATTAATTCTGCATATTTTTTTAGAACTTCCTTTTTATGGTCCTCTATCCCTGCAATTATACAAGCACATTCTATTGGTAACATCAATAATTTTCCGGTTTTATGAGTGTGAATATATTGCAGTGTTGGAAGATCTATTTCTTTTCTTTCAGATTCTACATCTACCATCTGTCCACCTATCATCCCATTTACCCCTGCATAAGTAGAAGTCAGTTTAACCATCTCTACTATTTTAGATGGCTCAAGATCTTCTCTAGTTATCAAATTAAAGGCATGGGTTAGAAGTGCATCTCCTATCAATATAGCTTCTGCTTCTCCAAATTTTTTATGGGTTGAAAATTTCCCTCTTCTATAATCATCGTTATCTAAAGCTGGTAGATCATCATGAACCAATGAATAGGAATGGATCATCTCTATAGCTACACTCATAGGCAATCCATTTTTTTCCTGGACACCTAATAAATCTAGCGTCATTAAAAGTAAAATTGGTCTCAATCTCTTTCCACCATTTAATACAGAATATTTCATCCCTTCAGCTATGATTTTTGGATATTTAATTTCATCTAAATATTCCTCAATGACTAGATCTACTAAAGTTCTTTTTTCCTTTAAGTATTCTTTCATCATTCTCCTCCTATTCAAAATCTTTTATTATAATTTCACCATTTTTTTCCATAACCTTCTTTACTTTTCCTTCTGCTTTTTCTAATATAACACTAGATTTAGACAATAATTTCATTGCTTTTTCATATTCTTTCATAGATTCATCCAAATCCATTCCACTTTCTAACTTTGATATTATCTGGTCTATCTCGCTTATATTTTCTTCAAAAGTATTTACTTTGGCCATTTCTTATTCCTCCTTATCTTCTACTTCTCTGTATTCCTTAAAATCATATGTTTTTTCTATTTTTTCTGATAGATCTAACTTTTTTTCTATAACTCGTCTATTTTTTATATGAGTTATAGTTTTTTCTATTTTTTCAATATAATTATATCCTAAATTATGTATTAAAACTAGTTTTGATAGTTCAAAACTACCTCTTGAAGATAAAGCTTCAAAATCTTTATCCTTTAATATATAACCTTTTTCTAAAAACAATTTCATTCCCTCTAAATAATTATTTTGAATTATTTTTACCATTAGACTGAATTCTCCTCCAGTATAATCTAAATCTGCACCTTTTTCTATGAGCATTTTCATTATCTCCAAATCTTTTGATAATATACTTAACAACATAGGTGTGAAACCTTGGATCTCAATATCTAGCTTTACATTTTTATCTAATAAAACTTTAATCATAGGTTTATTCCCATCAGCTACTACGTGATAGATAGGGCTTTGTAATTCGACATCTGCACCTTTTTCTATTAAACGTTTAAAAATATCAAATTCATTCTCTATAATAGAGTAAATTAGAGGTGTAACTTTCAACCTATTTTTTTTATCTACACTTTCTCCTAATTTGGCATTATTACTTACTAATAATTCTACCATATCTAGATCTTTATTTTTTATAGCTATCAACAATGGTGTTACTTCATCCTCAGTTTCAGCCTCTATGTTCCCTCCTAATTGTATTAATTTTTCCACATTTTTCACTTTTTTATGTTCACAAGCAAAAAGTAAAAGATCATCTAATTTATTTTTTTTCTTACTCTTAGATATATATTTTTCAATAATTTCTCCATCATCTAATAGCGATATAATAGTCTTTATATTCAATTGGCTAGAATAATTTTCCATTAAATATTTAATCCCATTCTTTCCTCCATCTATATGGTAAAGTTTGATCAGTAGTTTTGTAGGGGATTTTACACTATGTTTTTTAGAAATTTTATGTTCAGATTTAAATCTGCCATTTAATATTACCAAAATATCACCTATATTTTTCTTTTGTTTTCCCATTATATATTTTTTATCTAGATTTTCAAATTCTATCAAGGAAATTTTTTTAGAATTTATTTTTTTATCTGACAAAACTCTCACTTCATTAGCTAAATCTAAAGCTGTATTATTTTTTTCTACTTCTTGTTCCAACCTTTTTATTAATGGTATTACCTCTGATTTAATTGCATATTCAAAACTTTTCTCTAATTCTCCATCCATCTCAAATAATTGTGAGAGTTTTTCATAATTTTCACTTTTTTCATAATATTTTTTTGCTTTTTCATAATTTTTATTTTCAAAAGCATGGTCACCTATCTTATCTATTACTACATATTTTTCCAAACAACGGGATAACGAATCCTCATTATTTACAATATATTCTATGGATTTTTTCTCATTATATTCGTTAAAAAATTTATCAGCTTTTAATTCATTTTCTGCTTTTTTTATATATTTTTTAGCTCCTGCTTTTTTAAAAGCTGCAATAGCTTCTGAAAATAGTTTTTGGTTCAAAAACTCTTTTCCCTCTTTCAAAAAATCTAATTCTCCACTCTTTAGAGTAAAGTTCCTTTTTCCCTCTATTGTCATAGGAACCAAATAGTCTTTTAATTTCTTTAGTAAACAAACATCTTCATCTTCTTCCATAAAAAGAAGCCTTTTTCTAGCTCGAGTTAAACCCACATATAACAGATTAAAATAATATCTGTATAATTGATTTGTTTTGGCCCCTTTAGAAAAAATAACCTCCCAGTATTTTTTTAACTCTGTTCCAAAATTATAAAGTACCACTGAATCAAATTCTAGTCCTTTTATATCCTGTACTGTCAATATTTTATTAGCTAATTTTGGTAACGCTCTCCTTAGAGCTTCTTTAGTTTGATTAGTTGGAACTAGTATTATAACTGTATTTTCTTCTAATTCTTTTAAAAAATTATTATCTTTTTTATAGACATATACATCTTCACCTTCTAATATAGAAGCTTCTTTATAATCTTCTCCTAATCTACCTATATATTCTCCCCTAAGATCACTTAATTTATTAGCTAAATCTACTATTTTTTTTTGACTTCTATAATTTTTACCTAACTGTTTTTCTATATACTTATCTTTATAAAATAAAGACTTTACCCTAGAAAAACTGAAATAAGTCGGGTTTATAATCTGATGAATATCTCCAGATAACAATAAATTTTTTCCATTTTTCACTAATTTTTTTAACATATATATTTCAATCTCTGTTAAATCCTGTACTTCATCACAGATTATACAATCAAAAATCTCTTTACCTTCAAATATAACCCTTCGAGCCAAATCATTTTCATCCATATAACTATTTTCAATAAGCCATTTTTGATAATCAAGGGTAACTTTGTATATCTCTTTTCTTAACTCTTCATTATATACTGTATATTTTTTATTTAACAATAAATAATCAACCTGGGGTATAAGCCTTTCTTTTAAATCCCTATCCCAATTTCCTGCTCCCTTAGCTCCCATACTTCCCTTTATCGTTCCTCTTATTTCTTGATATAATTCTAGATATTCAATCCCTTTAGGGATCGTTGGATTATATTCATAAATAAATTTTTCAAATATTTTTAGTCCCATAGGTTTTTCTTTCTGTTGCTTTTCATATAATTCCTCTAAAGAATAAAATTCAACCATCTTTTTACAATTAGGATTTCTAAACTTTTCATACATTTCATAAGCTTTTTCCTTTAAAGGCTGAGTAAATGTTATGTATCCTACCTTTAAATCTTGTCGTTCCTCTAATTCTAAAGTTTTTCTAATAGCTACTGTAGTTTTTCCACTTCCAGCACTTCCTTTTAAAAATAATGGAAATTCACTATTTAAAATTTCATACTGCTCATCATTTAAGTGATAGTATGTATACTCATCATCATTTTTTATTAACTCCACTAAATTTTCATCAGAAGTAACTTCATACATTATTTTTGAATTTATTTTATTATAACTATCTCTTATCTCTTCTTCCGTTCTTTCTCCTTTCTCTATTTTTTCTTTATTTATTTGTAGATCAAAATCATTTAATTCTAAATGACTTTTCCCCATCCTATCTCCATTAGTTATCACCATATCATGTTTTCCAAAAGATAATAGCACTAACTCTTTTTCCCCATAACCTAACCTTTTTATACTTCTAAATTCAAATAGTATTCTATCACCACTATTAACTCTAAGTTCGTATAAATTCTCTCTTAATTTTTTCACCCAAAATCCTTTAGGTGCATCAAAAATCATCTTCTTATTTATGAATATTTCTCTATAAAAATATTCTAATCTATTTTTTACTTGGTTTATTTTTTCTTTAGGGATATTTTTAAAAAAATCCCTAGTTATTAAAAATCTCATATGTAAATACTCCTAATTTTATGTCCTCATTCTTATTATACAATACTAAACTACAATATATATTTTATTTTTATTCAAATTTTATGATAAACTATATTATGATAAACTTTTATAGTTTACCTTCGTTATTTTCATTTATTTATCTAAATGAAATCTTTAATTTTGTATACAATAATATCAATACTTTATCGACATTTTTTTAATTCAGTCCTAATATTATTAGGCTCACTATGTTATATTATGGGAGTTATAAATATGAAAAAAATTTATTTTATCACTTTAATATTTTTTATCTCTATAAAAAGTTTTTGCCTATCATTTTTTGATCCTGCTATAAGTCGTATCTTAACCTATGTAGATAAAGACGGAGCCAATAACTATGCTTTCATTCGTGGAATAACAGAAGAACA
>NZ_JBATVM010000092.1:0-3120 GCF_049671765.1 Psychrilyobacter sp. | reverse complement strand
TGAATCCGCAAAAGCTTTAGGTTTTACTAATTTTCAAAAATATAGATATATCATCCTGCCTCAGGTTATAAAGAGGGTTATGCCTCCCTTAGCAGGACAGTTTGCATCCCTTATCAAGGACTCATCTCTTTTATCTATAATTGCAGTAAATGAATTTACAAAAAATGTCCAAGAAGTGGATTCCATTACATTTACTCCCATTGAAAATTATGCAGTATTGGCTTTAGGTTATATCTTATTAACCTACCCTATCTCTCACCTATCAAAAAAATTAGAAAAGAGGTTTTCCTATGGAGATTAATATATCAAATTTAAATAAAAAGTATGGTGACCAAATTGTTTTAAATAATTTAGAATTGAGTATAAAAGATGTCCATTCTTTAGTTATCATTGGTCCTTCTGGTGGTGGTAAGTCTACCCTTCTACGAATATTAGCAGGCTTAGAAATACCAGAAAATGGAGATATCACCATAAATAATAAAAATCTCTCATTTAATGAGATTGATCTGCACAACTACAGAAAAACTATTGGTGTGGTATTTCAAGCTTTTAACCTTTTTCCACATCTATCAGCCATAAGTAATATCACTTTACCTTTAGAAAAGGTTCATAAGATTCAAAAAAGTGAAGCAAATCTTCGGGCAAAAACTTTACTCGATAGATTTCATCTAGAAGAGCATAGTCATAAATATCCTTCTCAACTGTCAGGGGGACAGCAACAAAGAGTTGCAATAGCAAGGGCTGTTGCCCTTAATTCTCAATTTTTACTCCTAGACGAACCCACTTCTGCATTGGATCCAGCTCTGACTTCTGAGGTCTTAGATAGCATTTTAGAGCTAAAAAAAGAAGAGAAAGATTTAATTTTAGTCACCCATGAGATGGGCTTTGCCAAAAATGTAGCAGACTATATCCTCTTTATAGATGGAGGTAAGGTTTTAGAATCTGGAGAAGCTACTACGATATTTAGTAATCCTCAAACACCTGAATTAAAAGAATTTTTAGGAAAAACTTTAAAATATTGAAAAAAGATATCTCTACATTTCTAATGTAGAGATATCTTTTTTCTTTTTATCCTAATTATGAAAGCTTCTTTATTTCTATTCCTTTTTTTTCAAATACCAATTTAACCAAATATTCCATATCTGTATAGAATAATATTTTTTTCTTTTTGGGATATTTTTTTACAAAATATTCTACTCTACAAGCCTCAGATTTTGTTTTGATCTCCCAAAGAGAAAAAAGTTTAAATGGCCCTCTTCCCCTAGTATATTTAGCCCCTTCTCCACATTTATGAGCCTCCATTCTTTTTTCTACATCGTTAGTTATTCCTGTATAGACACTTCCATCTCCACACCCTAGCATATATATATAATACATCTATTCACCTCTATTTGTTCCTATTTTTACAAATTTGTTCATTACTTAAGCTTTTTCTCTATTTTTTTCCTTATAAATAAAGTATAATATAAGTCTATACCAATTGTAAAGATTGCGTTTATTGTATTTTATTAGGAGGAGTTTTATGGATGAATTTAGCTGCGGAAGGCTACAAAAAGCTAAAAAATTAACCTTTATATTGGTACTTGCCATTTTGGTGGTTTTTACTTACTTTGTTTTTATAGATAAAACAAATATTATTATTGGTTTAAAAAACATAGTTACATCTCCCTCTACCCTAATAACAGATTTTTTAGTTATCGGAGGTTTAGGAGCTACATTTTTAAATGCATTTAGTTTATTTATATTTAACTTTATCTTAGTTAAAAGTTTTAAATTAAAGATCAGCGGTTTAGTTTTAGCTGCTTTTTTTACAGTCTTTGGATTCTCCTTCTTTGGAAAAAACATATTTAATGTCCTTCCAATTTATCTTGGTGGAATCATGTATGCAAAATTTGAACACTTAGACTTTAAAACTGTTTTACCAACCATAATGTTTACCAGTGCATTAGCACCTTTTATTAGTGCTATGGCATTTAGTACCGGTACATTTGAAGATGCATATCTTCTGGCCATGGTCTTAGGAATAATTATTGGATTTATAGCCACTCCCCTAGCTAAAAAAATGCTCTCATTTCACGAGGGATTTAACCTTTATAATTTAGGATTTACTGGTGGGCTTTTAGGAGCCGTTATTACCTCTATCCTCAAAGCTTATGATTTTAATATAGAGCCTCAAAAATTAATTTCAACTAAATACCATCTAGTACTTTTGATCACTTGTTCCATGGTATTTTTTCTTATGATATTAGTAGGATTCTATATCAATAACAACAGTTTCAAAGGCTATAAAAAATTGTTAAAATGTGATGGTTTAAAATCTGATTTCACAGAAAAATACGGATATGGACTTTCATTTATCAATATGGGGATCAACGGTTTTCTCTCTATAGCTTTTATACTTCTTGTAGGAGAAACTCTTAGTGGACCTCTATTAGCAGGGATATTAACTATTGTTGGTTTTTCTGCCTTTGGAAAACACCCACTGAATATTACTCCTATTTTATTTGGAGTTTGGCTAGCAGGTATAACTACTGGAGTAGATAAATTTGTGTTAGTTCTTTCCGCTCTATTTGGTACTGCTATGGCTCCAATTTCAGGAGTATATGGTCCTATTTGGGGTGTAGTTGCAGGATGGCTTCATATGTCAGTCGTTAGAAATATAGGAGTTGTTCATGGTGGATTAAACCTATATAACAATGGTTTTTCTGCTGGTATAGTTGCAGGTGTTTTATTACCTATTATTCGTACTTTTTCAGACAGAAAAAATAAATTTAAAAACAAATATTTTTTAAAACGTCAAGAACTTTACAAAAATTTCTATTCAGAAGAAGATTTAGACTGATACCTAGTTTTTTTAATTTGTTTAACCTATAATTGTACTAATAACTAAGTTTTTGTAATAAAAAAAATGGAGATTTTGCCTCCATTTTTTATTATTTTTTTTTATTTTTGTTCATATACATATAATAAGTTAATAAACTCTTCATATCTGTAGTGATTTTTTCCATTTCTTCTAAATCTATCCATTTAGTTGTTAGATCCTCAGTTTCATCTAATTCCAATTCCAACGGTTTTATTTCATTATTTTTTAATTTAACTATATAAACATATAATTTTTCA
>NZ_JBATVM010000091.1:0-3126 GCF_049671765.1 Psychrilyobacter sp. | reverse complement strand
TTATAGGAGCTTGTAGAATCTTTAATCTATGGTCAAAAGTGGCTAAGAAGAGATCCAAGGGATTACTTAGAAGGAGGATCTCAGAAAGAAATCTATTTTGTGGTTGGCCAGATCCAATTGTAAAGATAATATCTCAAAATTATTGTGAAACATATAAAGAACTATAAGGAGAGTGAAAAATGAAAGAATTATTTACAAATCCATTAGTATTACAGATAGTGTTTGGTGTCATATTATTAGTTCTACCATCACCACTACTAAAGAAAACAGGAGACAAGGTAGGAGATGCTATTGAAGGTGTAGGTGGAGAAAAGGCTAGAGATGTAACATATAAAGTGTTAATAGATTTTGCTGAGGGGCTTAAAAGCTCAAAGCATGATGGAGATATCAATCTAACCTCTAATGACCAAATAGATAATGAACTTGATAAATATAAAGTGTCGCTGGGTTTGGAGGATTCCAAATTAAAGGAAAAGGATTAGAATTTAAGCTAGATCCGTGGAATTATAAAACTAAGTTATTTCAGTTTAAGATCTTTAGGAGAGCAAATTCAATAAGGGAACTGTTTTTAGGAGAGGGTTAAACCTCTTCTTTTTTATTAAAAAGAATAAAAAAACATATTTCTTGACAATTCATCTTTTTATCCATATAATACTTTTAGTTTGGAAAACTTTGTAATGCGAATTATTCGATACTAAAGGAGGAATAAATGAAAGTAAGAATTTATTATGGAAGTACAATAGGTGATACAGAATCAATTGCTCAAGTTTTGGGAGAAAAATTAGGTGCAGAAGTTGTGCCTATATCTTTAGGAATAAAAAATATTGACTGCTTAGACTTAATTTTGTTTGGATCTTCTACTTGGGGATATGGAGAGCTTCAGGATGATTGGGGGGACAGGATCAATATTTTAGGGAATATAAATTTATCAGGGAAAAAAATAGGTATTTTTGGAACAGGTGACCAAGAATCATATGAAGATACCTTCTGCGATGCTATGGGTATTATAGGAAAGGCAGCCAGAAATGCCGGTGGAGAAATAATAGGAATGACTTCAAAAGAAGGCTATAATTTTTCTAATAGTAAAGCTCTAGAAAATAATCAGCTAATCGGTCTTGCACTAGATATAAATAATCAGGATGATCTAACATCTTCCAGGATTGAAGAGTGGGTTGATCAACTTAAAAAAGAGGTATAAAATAAAAGGGATATTTTAAAAATATCCCTTTTAACTTAATAATTTGACTTCTTAAATTTTATAATTATTTTACTTCAGCAACTCCCATTTTAGCTAATAATGTTAAACTATCCTCTAAATGCCAGTTTTCAATAATCTTGTTATCTTTTATCGTATAGATATCTACTGCTACAAAATTAAAAAAATATGATTTCTATGTTTCAGAATAACTTTCATCTTTTTGCTGGCGAGTTAATTTCAACTGTTCTTCAAAGCCTTGATCATGAAAACATGCTATCACCTCAAAGAAAACGTTCATGGAAAGTTATTAAAATTACTGAAAGAACTATTAGAACTGTTATTGGAACAATTACTTTTAAGCGCCGATACTATCAAAATAAGCATACTGGTCAATATGCTTATCTGCTGGATCAAGCTATTGGGATATCACCATACCAAAGGCTAGGTGTCCTTTTAAAGGCTAAATTATTAGACTTTACTAATATACTTTAATATGAAAAATCAGGAGTAATAGCTTTAGATTTTGATATAGTTGTAAACAAACTGTTAAGAATATCGTTTCTAAATTCTCTGCGAAAAAGAATGATTTTTTTGAAGATAAAGCTAAGAAAGAAATGAAAGAAAAAATATCCCAAACAGCTCTCTCACGGAAGTCTAATTGGGATATTTTAGCTACATACTTTAAATATCCACAAGAAATCAGGACTCTAATTTACACTACTAATACCATAGAAGGTTTAATAGGCAGCTCTGAAAGACACCTTTTAAAAGAGGCTAATTTTAGTCTCTGATATTGCCATACAAAAAATAAAGTTCCAATATATTAAAACCAAAAAGCAATAATTAAAGAATTATTACTCATCATTTTATAAAAGTTTTACATTAATTTTTAAAGTTTATACAAGACTTACAACAGTCCCTTTATTACTTCTAATTTTATATTCTATCTACAATTATTATACACTATAACTATATTTCAAGTAATTTTATTTTCTTGCCTATTCTTTTAATAGAGCCATTTTCCTCCATTTTTTTAAGACTTTTATAAAAACTTGAGCGATTTAGATTATGTTTATCTACAAATTCAAAAATATTATCAATTTTAATAATATTTTCTTTTAAAGATTCTTTTAAAGATTCTTTTTTTAGTAAATATTCTATGATTTCTTCTCCAGGGGCAGTACTTCTAATAAAAAGGTCTTGAAGAATTACTCCTAAATATTTAAAGTTAAATTGGATAAACCATTTACTAAAATTAATATCTCCCATGAGAGTATCAACAATTTTAGGAGTTATTTTTTTTAAAATAGCTTTTGATTTAACCCTATAAAAAGGGTGTAATTGTTCTATATTAAAATATTTTCCAGCTCCTATTAATAAAAAACTTTCAGGTGAACAATTTATAGTCTTTATATATTCTCCATTTTTTCCTAAATAAAAATACTCTAATTCCCCTTCAATTATGATATGAATTCCTGAAAGATAAATTTCTTGTCCTTTTTTTAAGTTTATTTCTTCCAGTTTATCATAACAATCATAGCCTAAAAAAGATTTTATTCTATCCAAATCTTCATATTTTTTTGTTTTCATAGTTTATTTTCCCCTTTAAATAAATTTCTTAATATATATAAGAGAATTAAATTAAATTAAATTAAATTAAATAATAATCTAATAAATTTCCCAACTCTTAAATATATTTCTATTGTAACAGATATTAATACACACTTATGTATACATTAACACATAAACGCACTAAAATTTAATTAAAAATAGTTAGAAAATACCTTTGCAAAATATACTATAACCTGTAGACTAGACACTAGAAAAAAAGAGTGTCAAAATCTACAGGTTTTTTGTATACTTAAAAATAAAGATCAAGGAGTTCCCAATGTCTAAAAAATTATTCACTGAAAAGGAAATTAAAATAC
>NZ_JBATVM010000090.1:0-3702 GCF_049671765.1 Psychrilyobacter sp. | reverse complement strand
GTAGGAGCTAGATTACCATTAATAGCTTTTAATATAAACTTAGGAACGACAGATATAAATATAGCAAAAAATATTGCCAAGGCAATCAGACATTCTAGTGGAGGATTTAGATATATAAAGGCTGGACCGGCAGAATTAAAAGATAAAGGAATAGTGCAAGTAACTATGAATGTAGTTAACTACAAAAAAACTCCTATTTATAGAGTATTTGAAACTGTGAAGATGGAAGCTAAAAGATATGGAGTTCCAGTATTAGGAAGCGAGATAGTAGGAAGTGTTCCCATAGAAGCACTTGTTTTGAGCATGGAATATTATTTAGGATTAGATGGGTTCTCTATGGAAAAAGTTTTAGAATCTAATCTATAAAAAAGATAACATGATATTATATTTAAACAAATATAATTTAAGGTTTTATAATTTTTAATTTGTTTTATAGAATTCTATTAAAAGTTATACTGAGGGGGAAAAATTAAGATGCATGCTGAGTTAATTATAAAAAACATAGGAAATTTAATTACATTAGGTCATGGGGAAAAAGCTAGAGCCGGAAAAGAAATGAGTGAAGTAGAGATAATAAAAGATGGATATATTGCCATTAAAGATGGAAAATTTTTAGGAGTAGGTTCAGGAAAAGTAGATGAAAAATATATTGGTGGATCAACTTTAATAAAAGATGCCATGGGACTCACTGTGACTCCTGGATTGATCGATCCACATACACATCTAGTTCATGGAGGAAGCCGTGAAAATGAGTTTTCTAAAAAATTAGAGGGAGTTTCCTATATGGATATCTTAAATGCCGGAGGAGGGATATTAAGTACGGTAAACTCTACAAGGCAGGCTAGTTTTGAAGAATTATATAAAAAAGCTAAAAAAAGTTTGGATATTATGTTATCTTTTGGTGTAACCACTGTAGAAGCAAAGAGTGGATACGGTCTCGATATTGAAACAGAATTAAAACAATTAGAAGTTGTAAAAAAATTAAATGAAGATCATCCTATAGATTTGGTATCGACATACTTAGGTGCACATGCTTTACCACCTGAATATAAGGGAAGAAGAGATGAATTTATTAACGAGATAATAGGTGCATTACCTATGATCAAAGAAAAAGAGTTAGCAGAGTTTTGTGATGTTTTCTGTGAAGAGGGAGTTTTTTCAATAGAGGAAACAAGAAAAATATTAAATGCTGCTAAAAAACTGGGATTTAAAGTAAAAATTCATGCAGATGAGATTGTAACTTTAGGAGGAGCAGAATTATCGGCAGAGTTAGGAGCTTTTTCAGCGGATCATCTTATGGCTGCTAGTGAAAAAGGTATGGAAGATATGGCAAGAACTGGAGTCATAGCAGATATTTTACCTGCAACTTCATTTAATTTAAATAAAGAATATGCACATGCACGTCAAATGATTGAAAAAGGTGTAGCAGTAGCATTATCTACAGACTATAATCCAGGAAGTTCTCCTACAGAAAATTTACAATTAGCAATGCAACTAGGATCATTAAAATTAAAAATGACTCCTAAAGAAGTTATCACAGCAGTTACTATTAACTCTGCGTATTCTGTAGATAGGGGGAAAAAAGTAGGAAGTATTACTAAAGGTAAGAAAGCAGATTTTGTTATTTTTGATACACCAAATTTAGAATATATAATGTATCACTTTGGAATAAACCACACTAAAGATGTGTATAAAAATGGAATTCAAGTAGTATCAAATGGAAAAGTAATATATTAGATAAAAAATAAAATTATAAGCTATTTAGACAAAATATAAAAAAATATAAAACACATCAAAGAGATGAAAAAAATTTCAGATGTAACTATGCATTAAAAAATTATGAATTTTGCCGTAGGCGATAGGGGAGGAATAAATATGAGTTATTTAAATATAGAATTAAGGGATTTTATAGAGGTAGTAGATTCAGATGCACCAGCACCAGGAGGTGGAAGTGTCTCAGCTTTAGCTTCTTCACTGGGAATAGCGCTATCTCGTATGATGGCATCACTGGCTATAGATAAAAAAAAATATAGAGAATTTGATGATATGATCAAGGAGGAGTTTTTAACAAAACATAGAAGACTCCTAAAAATAAGAAAAAGAGTGGAAATATTGATAGATGAGGATACTAAATCTTTTAATGATCTTATGGCAGCATTTAAATTACCAAAGGATACCGATGACAACATAATAATAAGACTTGAAGAGATCCAAAAAGCTACTTTAAAAGCTACTGAAGTTCCATTTGAAATAGCTAAAACATCTTTAGAAGCTATGGAATTATTGCCATTTTTCTCTGAATATGGAAATCTCAATGCTATAACTGATCTTGGTGTAGGAGCTATGCTTTTAGAAACTGGTATCAGAGGAGCTATACTTAATGTAAAAATAAATATAGGATCTTTAAAAGATCAAGATAAAGTAGATAGATTCAAAAGAAATTATGAGAGAATAGAGGAAGAATCTATAATCCTAAAGGAAGCAATTATGGATTTTGTAAATGAAAAAATTAAATTATAAAAAGAGGAGTGAGTAAATGAAATATATTACAAATTATATGGTAGAAAAATTAGTGGAGATATTAAATATCCCTAGTCCTAGTGGTGACACTAAAAAAGGAATAGAAGTATGTAGAAATGAATTTGAAAGATTAGGCGTAAAAACAGAGATTACTCTCAAGGGGGCATTGAAAGCAACACTACCTGGAAAAAAAGAAGAGAGTAAAATAATTGCAGCTCATATAGATACTTTAGGTGGGATGGTAAGAGAGGTTACATCTAACGGGTATTTAAAATTAACTCAGATCGGTGGATATTCTTGGAATTCTGTAGATGGAGAATACTGTACTATATCTACTATGGATGGTAAAGAAATTAGGGGAACTATCTTATTTGAAAAATCATCTGTACATAACTATGGAGATGCTCCTAAATCAGATAAGAGAACAGAAGATAATATGGTAGTAAGATTGGATGAATTGGTAGAAAATGCAGAAGATATAAAAAAATTAGGAATAAATGTAGGGGATTTTGTATATTTAGACCCAAGAGTAGAAGTAACACAGTCTGGATTTATTAAGAGTCGTCATTTAGACAATAAAGCAGGAGTAGCAATAATTTTAGGAGTGTGTAAGTATCTTATAGAAACTGAGATAGTTCCAGAATATACACTAGAATTTTTTATATCTAATTATGAGGAAGTTGGTCATGGGGCAGCAGGAATTGCTACATCGTTAACTCAAGAGATATTAGCTATAGATATGGCATCTCCAGGAATTGGTCAGACTTCAAAAGAAAATAAGGTAACTATTTGTGCAAAAGATTCTTCAGGGCCATATGATTTGGAGATGAAAAAACGTTTAGTAAACTTATGTTGTGACCAAGAAATTGATTATGTTATAGATATTTATAAATATTATGGCTCAGATGCTAGTGCACTTTTACGTGGAGGAGCACAAATCAAACATGCTCTAATTGGGCCTGGAGTAGATGCATCTCATTCATATGAGAGAACTCATGTAGATGGACTTTTAAATACGGCTAAGTTAGTAATTGAATACTGTAAATAAAAGCAACGTGACGTTGGATCAAATTAGTAATAAAAAATTTTAAATTTTTTAGATAAAAAAAACATAAATTTTCGTATTGTCGAAAATTTATGTTTTTTTATTTTAAACTAAACTATCTATAAAATTAAAGAAAC
>NZ_JBATVM010000089.1:0-3050 GCF_049671765.1 Psychrilyobacter sp. | reverse complement strand
TGGAAAAATGGGATCCAAATAAACATAGCGAAGCAAAAGGTTTTATAAAATATAAAACTTCTCCTCTGGCTTTTAGTACAGATGGAGACCCTTATGGAGATTTTGCAGAGGTATCAGGAGTTAAAATGGATAGTAGAGTAAAGAAGGAAGGTAGACATCCTTTAGTTGCTGCTTATCCACGTCTTAAAGTATATATAGATAATTTTGATGTTGTTTCAAAACAGACTTTAACTACAAAAACTGGTAAATCTATTTCAAATACTATTTCAAACTCCACTCAGCAAACAGACTCTCACTCATTTGAGCATTCCTACTCAGAAAGTCTAGGGTTTAAAATAGGGCATACTTTTTCCGCAACACCAAGTACTAATATAGAATTCTCAATGAATTTTACTACAGGACAAAGCGTATCCGATACAGATACCACAGCTGTGACAGATTCTACAAGTGAACAAAAAACATTACAATGGGAAACAGCTATTACAACCGATACTACTAAAGCAGCAGAATTAAAACTAAATTTACATTATGAAAATCTAGGAACAGCACCTATAAGTAACATAATCCCTACAATTACGATATCACAAATGGGCAATGCTCTTTCAACGATCAAAATGCCTACTTCTGCACAGGCAAAAACCATCGCAGCAGGGGGTAGATATCCTCATAGTGGAAATATTTATGTTCAATATGAAAACGATGGTAGAACTCCAATAGCACTGAATATAAATCAATTGAACAGTATTATGTCAAGAAACTCATTTGAAATTAGAACAGATCAAGTTAATGGGGAAATAATGAAAGAAGGAACCAATGGGCAATATACCGTTTTCGGTTCATGGGAAACATATATGTCACGAATAAATTCTGTAACTGCAGATATTTCACTACAACTACCAAATAAAAAAGTAAAAAGAAGTAAAGTAGCAGCTCATAATTCAGATAATAATAGTCCTGAAATAACATTAAAGGATGCATTAGTATTAGCTTTTGATGCTAGAATAGAGAATAATCAAATATATATTGGAGAGGAGAGAGTAGAAAGTGGTTGGATGATTTCTATGTCAGGAGAGACACAAAAAGAAATAAAACAACAACTAAATGCAATGACTACACCAGAACTTTTTGCTGTGAAATTAAGACCAAATATGAATATTTTAATTCAAAAGCCAGACCCTAATAAAAGTCCTGTTATTGAAGGCGCATTTGTAAGTGACAATGGGGAAACTATATCCGTTTCTACTCTCCCTAGCTTATATGCAATAAAAAGTGTCAATGCAAATGTTAAAATAAATGGAACTATAACTAATCTAGAATTAACACAATCACCAGTTAAAGCTAGATTATGGACTGCTCCTATAAATGGAGCACTTAACGTAGACTATAATTCAAAAGTAAGTGTGGTAGATTCTCAAGGGCGTATTAGTAAAGCTAGTCTTCAAATACCTTATGGCTATACACCAAAAAAACCAAAAGGATTAACATATGTTCCAGCAAGAAAATCTTTCGACTCAGATGCTAAAAATCATTCTAACCTAAATTGGCAAATTAATAGTGCATTTCTTCCAGGAGTGAAAGCTTTAGTGCTACGTAACACTCTCAAAGGTGTTGTTGGACCTAATGTAGAAATGCGTATAGGAGACCATATTATTAAAGGAGGGATGAGTGGAAGCATTCAGAAATATAGTGGAGAAGAACTTTATGGATATATAGGAGCTCATGAACCCATGTCCCCGAGATTACTTGCCGATTGGGGTGCCCGGGAGAATATACAGTATCATGGAAGTGTGTTTAGAATGAATAATTTCCCATTTAATCATTCAATAAGTGCATTTAATGAAGAATATAACGATAAAGTTGATGTTATTAAATTTTATGATGCTACTACTTTTAAAGAATTTGATCCAAAGAGTTCAGGATTAGTCTTGTACGACGCTGTCGATTATAAAGGTAGAAGTGAAGGATTCAACCTCAATACCAGGTGGTTTTTACAATGGTGTAGGGAACATGATAATTTTGGACCTTCTTCTTATAAATTTGTATATTATTATGCACCTAGACATGCACCAATCCATGATTTTGATATGATTTTAACAAAAGCTGAAGTAGATAGACATGAATATCTAGACAAGCCAATAGATAATTCGGTTATAATGGCTCAAATACTAGCTCTAAAGGCTGTTGGAGGTAATGATTTAGCAGTAATGATGCTCTTAGCAAGTTTAAACGCTAAAATTGAACAGAAGCCTAAACTTAAACATTCAATTTTTGACATACGTAATATATTTGATACAGAGGCAAAAAAGATTAATATTAATCCTAATGATGATGAACAGATACTAAATAATTTTGAGTTGAGTAGTGAAGGCTATTTTTCAGATAAAGTAGGTAGTGAACTTAAAATAATAAAACCTTCAATAAAACATACTATTAAAGATTTAAATAATTCATATGATATAAGAACACAAAAAACTAATGCAAAAGCGTATTTAATAAAAGTAACGAGTGAGAAGATAAGTTCAGATAATTTAAAAGTTAAATTTAATAATGAAGTTTCTATCAATTTAGGAGTAGCTGATACACAAGGATTCGGTACGGTTACTGGGGCAACTACTTATTCACCTTTTCATAGTGAAACGTTTATTTTAAATGCTAATCCTAATGATCCAGGGAAAATAAGCGCTACGGTATCTCTTGGTGAACATAATAGAATTAAAACAGGTTCAGATGTAAAAATTGAAATATTAGGTGTATTTTCTGAAGATGGAGATGCCTATTATAAGATTTTTGATGCACCTTATAAACTTCAAAATGTAGGAACCGACAGTACAACTACATCTGCAATTACTTTAGATAGTTCAAAATTTGTAGCTAAACCTAAAGGATATATGCTAAGAGTAACAGCAAATGGGGCATCTTCTGATTTATTGAGATTGAAAATAGATGAAGCAACTATTGATTTAGGAACTTCAGCTACTAAAAATGTAAATGGAAGAGTAGCTTCTGGAGTAGACCATAGCGGTTTAATGTTTGTGCCCGCTGATAATACA
>NZ_JBATVM010000088.1:0-8288 GCF_049671765.1 Psychrilyobacter sp. | reverse complement strand
TTTATGTTATTTGCCATTAAATCTTTATAATTAAAGATTATAAAATCATTTCCTAAACCATGGTATTTTTCAAATTTAATCATATCATCTTCTCCCTTGTTTTAATTATGTTGTTTTATATTTAAATTATAGTATGAGAAAACATAATATTCAACTAAAGAATATTCTATATCTATTGTTTATTATGATCTATAGGTTTTAATATAATTTTCTATCTTATCCAAAGCTATTTTTAAAATTTCTACAGATTTGGTACAAGAAATTCTAAAATATCCTTCTACTCCAAAGGCTATTCCAGGAACGATAGCTACATGTTTTGTGTCAAGTAGATCCAAGGCGAAATCTAAAGATGAAGGTAGATTAAAATTAGCTAAAGAACCGAAGATATAAAAAGATCCCTTTGGTTTTAAGGTAACTATACCCATAGAGTTTAATCTATTGTATACATACTCACATCTTTTTTGGTATTCCTTTGTATAAGAAGACATATCCGAACATTTAGAAAGTGCAATATACCCACCGTATTCGGAAACTACAGAAGGAGATGTAATGGTATATTGATGAACTTTTATTAACTGATCTCTGAGTTCTTTAGAAGTTAAAATATATCCTAAACGCCATCCAGTCATAGAATGGGATTTTGAAAACCCATTTATTAAAATTATTTTTTCTTTAAGAAAATCATATTTTCCTACAGAAAGAAAATCATCGTTAAAAGTAATTTCACTATATATTTCGTCGGAGATAATATAGATATCTTTATCTCTTAAAAATTCCATGATTTCATCTAAGTTTTTCTTTGATAAAATAGCTCCTGATGGATTGTTGGGATAATTTAATATGAGAGCCTTGGTTTTAGGAGTAATATGTTTTTTTAGAGTCTCTACAGTAAGCTGTAATTCATCGGTTGTGGTATCGATAAATATTGATTTACCACCATTTAAATCTACATTTGGAAGATATCCAGGATAAAAAGGAAGAGGAATTAAAACCTCATCCCCTTTATTTAAAATAGTTTTTAGAGCAATAGAAATAGCTTCTGTAGCACCTGCTGTGACAATGGCTTCATCTACTTTATAAGAAGAACCATATTTAGTATTATAAAAGTTTATGATCTCTTCTCTTATTTCTAGAGACCCTCCTAACATAGGATATCCCATCCGGTTATTTTTCATATAGATGGTAGTTTCTTCAACTATTTTAGCAGGGATAGGGAGATCAGGCTCCCCAACAGTAAGATTGATAACATCTTTATACTCCCTGCTTTTGATAGAGATTTGTCTTATAAGGGAGATCTCTATATTTATTACTTTTGGATTTATATTCATGTTGACCTCCAATTAATTTTTAATATTACTTTATAACTCTTAAATCTTTCATGATTTCAGTCTTACCAGCAGTTTTTTCATCTTTATCTTTGATTATTTTAGCTGGATTTCCAGCTACTACAACACCAGCAGGGACGTTTGTTATAACAATAGCACCAGCAGCTACAACAGCTCCCTTACCGACTCTAACCCCTTCTAAAATTACTGCATTAGCACCTATAACTACATCATCTTCTATAATAACAGGATCAGCACTAGGCGGTTCGATTACACCAGCCAATACTGCACCTGCACCAATATGACAGTTATCTCCTACAGTGGCTCTTCCTCCCATTACTACATTTAAATCTATCATAGTTCCAGAACCGATTTTAGAACCAATATTTATAACAGCTCCCATCATAATAACGGCATTGTCTCCAATTTCTACCATATCTCTAATGATAGCTCCGGGTTCGATTCTAGCATGGATATTTTTAGTGTCTAACATTGGTATAGCGGAGTTTCTTCTGTCACTTTCTACATGAGAATCACTGATTAAATTAGAGTTAGTAGTTAAAATTTCTTGGACTTCCTTCCACTCTCCAAAGATTGTTTTACTATTTTGACATCCAAAAACTTTACAGTTTAGGAAATCAATTCCTTCTAATTCACCATTGATATAAGCCTTTACAGGGGTAGATTTAGTGGAATTTTTAATATATTGAATTATTTCATGTGCGTTATTTAATTTAGTCATAAGATGTTCTCCTTTTTAAATATATTTTTATAGTCTAATCACTTATACCCGTAGGGGTGTTATTAAACATATTTGGATGCAACGTCACGTTGCTTTTTAGTTGAAAATATCCTTCATTGTGTAAAATCCCGGCTGTTGACTACAAAGCCAACCTGCTCCTTTAAGGGCTCCATTAACGAATATCATCTTTGAATGTGCTTCATGTTTTATCTCGATAACTTCATCTTCACCGGCAAAAATAATAGAATGTTCTCCTACGATACTTCCACCTCGGACTACGTGTACCCCTATCTCCTCCTTCTTTCTAGGAGCAATCCCTTCTCTACCATAAGTTAATTCCCTTTTAGAAATTAGTGTATCATTTATTTTCGTTAGAAGTGATTGTGCTGTCCCACTAGGGGCATCTATTTTTTTATTGTGATGTTTTTCGATTAACTCAATATCCCAATCTTCTAAAGATGAAACTAGAGTTTCCAATAATTCTGTAATTAAATTTATTCCAAGGGAGGTATTAGTCGCCTTAAGTATAGGAACTATTTTTGAGGCTTCCTTTATATTTTTTGAGTCTTCTTCACTATGTCCTGTGGTAGCAATTAATGTAGGAACATTATGAGCCATAATCCATGGAAGAATTTTTGTTGAATTACTATAGTGGGAAAAATCAATTAAAACATCAGGAATAATAGAAAGACCTTCTAAAGTTTCAACAATTCGAGGTTCCTTTCCCAGGGAAAAAGAATCAATTATTCCAACTAAATTTAAATTTTTACTGTTATCGATGGTATCTACTAAGAGTTTTCCCATCTGTCCCCATCCGTATATGGCTATATTCAAAATGTTACCTCCTTTTAGATTAAATTTACTTTTTTCATCTCTATTTTTAAAAGTTCTTGAGCATTAGAACTAATCTCCCATAGAGGTTGTCTTAATCCTCCAACATTCATATTCATAAGGTTCATTGCAGATTTTACAGGTATTGGATTGGTCTCCAAAAATAAAGAATTAACAAAAGAATTCAGTGAAAGTTGTAAATCTCTAGATTTAATAACATCTCCCTCTAAGTAAGACATAACAATATTATGAGTTTCAAGGGGCATGACATTGGCTAATACGGATATAACTCCAACTCCTCCGAGTGATAAAACAGGAACTATAATATCGTCATTACCTGAATATATAGAAAAGTCACTATTACAAATTCTAGCTACTTCAGCTAAGTAGGAGATATTTCCACTGGCTTCTTTAAGTCCAACTATATTTTTATGGTTACTTAATTCAAGGACTACATCAGCAGGAATATTCATTCCAGTTCTACCTGGAACATTGTATAAAATAATGGGTATATTTATTTTATCAGCTATAGTTGTATAGTGGTTTATCAATCCCTGTCTATTGGTTTTATTGTAGTATGGTGTAACGATGAGAAGACCGTTGGCTCCAACCCTTTCGCATTCAAGGCTTAACCTAATTCCGTGACGGGTATCATTACTACCAGTTCCAGCGATTACAGGAACTCTACCTCGAGTTATTTCAACACTTCTTTTAACTAATTCTATATGTTCATCATCTGGAAGGGTAGATGCCTCACCAGTGGTTCCAGCGATTACCAAGGCATCAGTTTTGTTTTCTATATGCCACTCTATGAGTTCTTCTAGTTTAGTATAATTGATACTCATATCTTCGTTGAACGGGGTGATAAGAGCTACTCCAGATCCTTTAAAAATTCCCATAATTCCTCCTATTTAAAATTGTAATAAAATATATATATTTTATTGTTCTATTAATAATTCAGCAATTTGCACAGTATTTGTAGCAGCACCTTTTCTAATATTATCGGCTACTGTCCACAGGTTTATACCGTTGTTTACACTATAATCTCTTCTAATTCTACCTACAAATACTTCATCGAATCCGCTAGCATTTATAGGCATTGGATAGATATTATTTTTTACATCATCCTGTAAGATGATACCTTTTTTATTTTGAAGAGCCTTTTTTAATTCTTCTAAATCGAACTCTTTTTCAAATTCTAAATTAACAGATACAGAATGTCCATTTTCTACTGGAACTCTTACACATGTAGAAGTGATAGGCAGATTTGGTTTATTTAAAATTTTTCTAGTTTCATTGATCATTTTTAACTCTTCCTTAGTGTATCCATTTTCTGTAAAGTCATCTATATGGGGAAGACAGTTAAAGGCTATAGGATGTGGATAATTAGAAGGTTCTTTTCCCTCTATTCCATCTTTTAAATCTTTTACTCCAGCTACTCCAGATCCAGATACAGCTTGGTAGGTAGAATAGACAACTCTTTTTATTCCGTAGAGGTCATCCAAAACCTTTAGTGGGACTACTACCTGTATGGTAGAACAGTTAGGATTGGCAATTAGTTTATTTGTTGTTGCAGCTTCTGGATTTACCTCAGGTACAACTAAAGGAATGGTAGGATCCATTCTCCATGCACTACTATTGTCTATAACTGTAATTCCATGAGAAACCGCTATAGGAGCCATCTCTTTACTGATATTTCCACCAGCAGAAAATAGAGCTATATCTATTTCTTTGGTGAAAGATTCAGGGGTAAGTTCCTCGACTATATACGTTTTATTTTTAAAATTAATTTCTGTTCCACAAGATCTAGAAGAAGCTAAAAGGTAAAGGTTATCTATGGGAAAATTTCTTTCTTCTAATACTTTGAGAAAGGTTCTTCCCACCATTCCAGTAGCTCCTACAATGGCGATGTTATATTTTTTCATGATCTCCTCCTAAATAAATTTTTTAATTATATGTTTTTTATAGATTAAATTCTTTTGCTAGCATTTGAATAGCTACGTTTTTATGTTCTGCAGAGATAGTACATGAGATACTGATCTCAGAAGTAGTTATGTGATAAAAAGGAATTTTATTTGCAGCTAGGGTGTTAAATACTTTGGCTGCAACTCCTGAATAACTTACCATTCCTATCCCAACTAGGGAAAGCATTATTAAATCATGTTTGATCTCTATAGAAATTTCTTGTGACTTTTGATTTAATTCGTCGATGGCTTGTTTTAAAAGGGATTCTTCTCTTTTAAAACAGCTGAAAGAAAGGTCTAAAGTACCAGAAGTAGTTATATTTTGACTTATCATATCGATGTTTAACTCATATTTACCTAAAGTGTTAAAAATATTAGCTACTAAGTTTTCTGAATAAGGAAGGTGTTGGATATTAACCATGAAAATATCTTCGTTGAGGGTTATACCAGTAATGGGCTTATCTTCCATAATTTCGTTTTGATTTAATATGAGAGTACCGTCGTGAGCTCTTAAACTTTGCCCTACATAGATTGGAACATTGTATTTTTTTCCTAATTCAACAGCTCTTGTTTCCATAACACCTGCTCCTAAATTTGCCATTTCCATCATCTCCTCGTAAGATATATTTTGTATTTTTTTAGCCTTTGGATATACTCTAGGGTCGATACCATAAATACCATCTACATCGGTATAGATCTCACACTGTGCTCCTAAACTAGCAGCTAAAGCCACAGCACTGGTATCTGATCCTCCTCTACCTAAGGTAGTGATATCTCCTTCTTGGTTCATTCCTTGAAAACCGGCTACAATGACTATTTTTCCACAATTTAGATGGGAAAGCACTATCTTGGGGTCAACACTCTTTATTCTACTTTTAGTGTGGCAACCTATAGTGGTTATTCCTGCTTGAGCTCCTGTAAGGGAGATAGAGTCTTTACCTAGTTCATTTAGTGCCATAGATAACAGAGCAACAGTCTGCTGTTCACCTGTGGCCATTAGAGTATCTAACTCTCTTATATTTGGTGTTTTAGAAATTTTTTTAGCCATCTCTATTAAGTTATTTGTAGTTTTACCCATGGCAGAAGCAACTACAACTATTTTTTCTCCTGCATCACTTAATTTTGAGATGTGGGAGGCAATCTTTTTTATTTTGTCTAAGTCAGCTAGTGAGCTTCCTCCATATTTGTGTACAATGATCATATTTATCTCCTTTAATAAAAAAATTCTTCAGTAGTGAGAACTACTGAAGAGTAAAATTACATCTAATCAAAAATGAGATAAAAGAATAATCTATAACTTCAAATAGCACCCCATTACCTGTTATGATAACGACAGTTATATGGATCTTATCCATACACCCAACATAGATTTTAGCAGAATCTATATTTCGGCAACTACACCTTTCAAAACAGATCTTAAAATGCCTTCTCCCTGTTTTTACTATTTGTATTCGCAACCTCTATTCTTATGATTTGAAGTAAGTATATCACTAAACATAAAATAAAATATAATATATATAATATATAAGTTATATGAATGGAAAATATAGTAGTAAGTATAATTCGTAATGTATATGTAAAGTATATATAATATATATTTTTAAAAAATAGAAAAATAAGGTTTACTTTTATCTAAGATAAGGATTTAAATTTCTTTTAGGGAGGCAAATATGGATAAAATAGTAGAAAGAATGAAAAAACATAGAAGAAATTTACATGAAATTCCGGAATTAGGATATATGGAAAAAAAGACCCAAGCTTACTTAATAAAGGAAATAACAAAGATGGGGTATGAACCTAAAATAATTTGTGAAACAGGACTTTATATCTATCTAGATGTTGGCTCAGGAGAAACTTACGGGTTTAGGACAGATATTGATGCCCTAACTATCTTAGAAGAAACAGGAACTTCTTATACCTCCAAACATAAGGGGTTTATGCATGCATGTGGACATGATGGTCATATGGCAACCTTGTTAGGATTTATGGAGTATTTAAAAGATAAAAAATTAAAGAAAAATATCCTCCTACTTTTTCAACCTGCTGAAGAAGGTCCAGGAGGAGCTAATGATATTGTAAAAAGTGGGGTTTTGGAAAAATATAATGTCAAAGGGATCTTCGGACTGCATCTATTTCCCAAATTAGAAGAGGGAATAATCGCCTGTAGAGCAGGTGGATTTATGGCAAAAGCCGCAGAAATAGATATAATTATAAAGGGAAAAAGTGGTCATGGAGGTCAGCCTCAGTTAGGAATAGATTCCATTCAAGTAGCAGGGAAGATGTTAGAAGGATTTAATCTTATTACTTCTAAATTTATAGCACCTTTTGACCCGAGTATAATAGCGATAGGAAAGATAGAGGGGGGGACCATAAGAAATATAGTTCCAGAAGTCACGCGGATGGAGGGGACCATAAGGGCGTTTTCTACAGAGACTTTTAATTTTATAATAGAGAAGATAAGGGATATAGCCCGTGGAATGGAAATAAGTTACGGAGTAAAAATAGAGATAGATTTAGCTGAAGGGTATCCCCCTGTAATAAACGATAAGGAATATTTTGATATGTTAGAGGATGTTGTTAGAGGAGATGAAAAGTTGAAATTTGAGGAGATAGATCCTGAAATGTTAGCTGAAGATTTCGGATTTTATCAGGAAGTAACTCGGGGACTTTTTTTCTATGTAGGAACTAAAAATCAAGAGTTAGGATATGTAGAATCATTACATAATTCCAAGTTTAATTTTGATGAAAAAGTGTTGGAAAATGGACTTAGAGTATATACTGGCATATGTGAAAAATTAGGAGTATTTGAATAATAAAATAACATCATAGAGAATAAAAAAGCTGAGACTTAGTCTCAGCTTTTTTATTTTAACTATACATCTCTGCAAGTCTAGCTTCTACACTTTCATCTTTGATATATTCATCAAAGTCCATTAATTTATCAACGATTCCACTAGGAGTTATCTCGATAATCCTATTAGTTATAGTTTGGATGAATTCATGGTCATGAGCTGCAAATATAATAGTTCCATTAAATTTGATTAAAGCTTTGTTTAGTGAAGTGATAGATTCAAGATCTAAATGGTCTGTAGGATTATCAAATAAGTAAACATTAGCTCCTGTCATCATTGTTTTAGATAACATACATCTTACTTTTTCTCCTCCAGAAAGAACACTAGGTTTCTTTTGAGAATCTTCTCCAGCAAATAACATTCTTCCTAAGAATCCTCTGATGAAACTTTCATGAGGATCAGATGAATATGGTCTTAACCAGTCAATAAGGTCAGTTCCACTGTTTGCTGTGAAATATTCAGAATTATCTCTAGGCATATAACCTAAAGAAGTAGTCACTCCCCAAGTGACACTACCTGAATCAGGCTCTATCTCTCTAGCTAATATTTTGATAAGTGTTGTTTTAACGATGTC
>NZ_JBATVM010000087.1:0-4522 GCF_049671765.1 Psychrilyobacter sp. | reverse complement strand
AAAAATAATTACTTTTTTCACTTACTAATTTAAAAAAATATTTCTGTCCATTTTTAGATTATTTTATCCTTCTTTATAACATAATTATACGACATTTAAGTGTAAAGTCAATAGTAAACTAAGTTTTTTTTAAGTTTTCTAAGTTTAATTCTATACTATTTTTATCAACACCAACAACACCAATGGAAACCATTACACTAATAAATACCAAAAAAAAAGAACAAAAATAGATTATATCTATTTTTGTTCTTTTTTTTGGTATTTATAACCTTTTCTTTTACAGTCGTTATCTTTCCAATATCATCCTTGCTAATTTCAAACTATCATAGATATATTCTTCCACAACTCTTTCAACTATCTTTAAATTTAGAGCTTGATAGTCATGAACTGCTATATTTCTAAAACCTACCATCCCCTGTAGACGTGAACTCAGTTCCTTTGTTATCACATTATTTTTTTCCAAAATTTCAAAATTTTCCTTACTTGTCTGTGGAATACCCAATTTATTTTTTCTTATATAATGAGTAGCTATATCTATACTAGCTTCACAGAGTCTCTGGACATTTAAGATAATAGAATCCTGTCTTCTATAATCATTTAAATTTTCCGGCTTCCCTTCATATTCTTCATTGATCCTAGCAATACATCTTTTTATAGTTTCACTCTTGTTTAAAATAATATCATCTCTCATCTTTACACCTCGTAATTATCTATTATCTCTTTTCGCTCTTCATTTAATTTGAAATATTTTTTATACACCAGTAATTCAAATTTTTCCCTTTCAAGACTATTTTTTTCATATATACATATACCATTTTCAACAACTTCTTTCTGGAATACTGTAGAAGATTTTTTTAACTGTACTAGATCTACTTCTTTTTTTATTCCAATACTGATCTCTTGAGCTAAAAGAAATATCTCAAAGGAATCATATTCACCTTTAG
Source organism: Psychrilyobacter sp. (assembly GCF_049671765.1). NCBI lineage: Bacteria > Fusobacteriati > Fusobacteriota > Fusobacteriia > Fusobacteriales > Fusobacteriaceae > Psychrilyobacter > Psychrilyobacter sp. Next base: position 3,578 of record NZ_JBATVM010000087.1, on the reverse strand, counting down.
AATAAAAAGCTATATCCACATCACTATTTTCTGTATTTTCCTTTTTAGCATAAGAACCAAAGATATATATAATTTCCTTATCTATACCTTTTAATTTTTTTAAGATTATCTCTATGAGTTTATCCTCTACCATTATACACTCCTTTTACAATATTTCTATAAATTCTATTACTAATATTATACCATAAAAAAAAGAGGTAATTACTTATCAAGACCAGATGTTATTGCTTCGGTTTCTCTTATGACGTCCACATTTAAAATTCAGTTTTAATTATACTTAATTTTAATAATCGTGGCATTAGAGTAACCCGTATCAAAGGCGGAAACTTTGGAACCTAATCCTCTATTCCTCCCATATATAATAAAACTTCTTTCGAGTAACTTAAGAAATCTCCAATTCCTTTTTCTACAATAAATTTTACTACATCTAATTCTACAGTTTGATATTCGTGGATAACTATATTTCTAAACCCAACCATTTTCTCCATAAGGTTAGATGTCTTTTCTGAGAGAATCCCATTTTCTTTTAATAATGCAAATGAGTCTCTACTTGATTTCGGTATTCCAAAAGCTAATTTTGAACATAGATACATAGATAGATCTATAGACTGCTGACAGGCTCTTTGAATATTTAAAACTATAGCATCTTGATATAAATAATCATTTAATCTATTAAGATCCCCACCATATATCTCATCTATTCTTTTAACACATCTTTCAATACTCTCTATCTTACTTAGCACTACTCTTTTCATTGAATACACTTCCCCTCTTATAAATTTCATCTAAAACTATTTTTCTATCCTCTTCAAAAACTAAATATTTAGCTAAAATTTTATATTCTAACAGATCATTTTTTTCCCTATCTAAACAAGAGATCAACTCTCCATTTGTTATTATTTCTGCCTGAAAGTTTAAATTAGTTCTATTAAAATCTATAAGATCTATCTTCCTTTCTAATTTTTTTTCTAAATCGCAAATAAAATCTAACCTGTCATTAAAATTAAAATCTCCTATAACAGCTATATCTATATCGCTCTCTTCCCACATTTCACCTCTTGAGATAGAACCAAATATATATACTCCATCTATATTTTTTTCTTTATCAGAAAAATATTTTATTATTTTCTTTTTATAGTTTTGACCTTCCTCTTCAGATATAAACTGACTCTTTTCTTTCATCTTAACCTCCTTGCAATTTCCTATGTTTACGACAGTAAACTAATAGTATATTAGCAATGCCCACATCAAGTATGACAAAGATCTTCTTTTTCTTTTATTATACCATAAAAAAAAGAGGTGTTTACCTCTATTTAAAATCAAAACTGACCTCACTCTTCTTTTCTCTCCCCCACAGGGTGACGATTATAAAAAATCACTTATAGATAAAAAGTGATTTCTAAATGTCAGGAAGAAAGAAGCCAACTATATATATAATTTATAACATCTTACTACCATAGCACAGGAATCTTTTTTTGGCACAGAGATTCACCGAGACAAGATGAGAGATTCACAGAGGTTTTCTGAGTGTACTCTCTTTTTTTCCCTCTGTGTATCTCCGTGTCCAAGATTTTTCTCTTTTTTCTAAGTTTTAACCAAAATCAAAAAAATCCTGCCTCTTCATAGCTTTTTATCTGCATATGCACCGCATCTACATTCTTTCTTTTTAGAGTTCATAAGATATAAAATTTCTACACAAAATCTCTCAATTTTTATGATATAATTATAATAATAAATACAGAAATAAAAAGGAGAAATAATTATGGCTAAAAGATGGGATGAAAGAATATCTGACTATAAAAATGCATTGGAACGTTTAAAAGAAGCTATTGAAGAAAGTAAAGTTATAGACTCCTCTACCATAAAAGACGGCGTTATACAAAGATTTGAATTCACTCTGGAATTATCTTGGAAAGTAATGAAGTACTTTCTTAATTCAGAAGGTCTTACAGAAGCCAAAGCTCCTAGGAGTACTATACGAACAGGATTTAATAATGAAATAATACAAGATGCCAAATTATGGATAGACATGATAGAGGATCGAAACCTTACTACCCATACCAACTCTCAGTCAACATCAGAGGAGATCTATGGAAAAATCATCAACTCCTATTACAAAGAATTAGAAGATTTTTATCTAAATGTCAAAGATAAAGAGGTAGAATAATGTTTGGATTAGAAAGAAGATCTGAGGAAGAATTAAGAGCTATTTTAATTCTACACGGGGTAGAAAAAGCAATTATTTTTGGTTCTAGAGCAAGTAAAAAATATAAAAGAACTTCTGATATAGATATCGCTATCTTTGGTAATTTTACCAGTACAGAAATAAATTTGATTAGATGGGATATAGAGGAAAGTAGAATAATCTATTTTGTAGATCTAATTCATTTTGAAAGAGTAACCAATGAGAAATTTAAAAATAGTATTTTAGAAGGAAAAGAATTTAAAATATACTAAGATAACTTTTCTTTTGAGCACAACTAAACCCTAATTTTTTTGTCACCAATATATACTTTATCGCACGGGTAATTCATGAATTACCTCTACAATCCTTTAAAGCCTGTCACGAATTTATACTAATCCATGGAACACAGATATTCACTGAGATCTAGATGAGAAGTTCACAGAGAAGTCTCAGTGTTCACTCTTTTTCTCGGTGTATCTCCGTGTCCAAAGGTTTTATCTTTTATCTATACTCTTTTTTCTTCTTCTTCGTGTCCATTCGTGCCATTTGTGACTAACGTTTATTATCTTTTAAATATCTTATTTTTTACTTTTTAATTCAAAAATACCCTCTAATTTGCCTCTTAAGACCTCCTACTAACTTCCCCTTGTAATTGTATAGCTACTATTGAAATACATTAAACAAGAACCCCTTTAAACCATTGGTACTATTGGGATTAATAGACGATTTTGAAGAACGTCCCCTGGTGAGAAAAAACGTCTCACAGAGAGACAAACTGTCTCACCATAAGACTTTTTCAAGGCCTAAATAGTGGTTTTATTACAGTAATTTACAATCAATGATATATTTATATCTTTTTTGATGTCTTTTCAAAATATTTAATCCTGATAACCTGTCCATAGAACGATATAGAGTTCCTCTAGAAACTCCTAAATAGTTAGAGTATTCTGTTGGTGAAAACTCCAACTGAATATAGGGCTCTATCTGTTTATGGTAAGGTAAAAAGACAGCACAGTTGCAAAGTAAAATGTCAGCGTTTTAGCAATAAATAAAAAAAGACCATTGACACATATCAAATTACACTCTAATAATTTAAGTGACTAAACTCATTAATTAGGGGGTGTGAAAGGATGTTGCCAATGATCAATAAATATAATATCAAAACTATGTATGAACTGCAAGGAAAATCTTTGAGAGCTATTTCTGAAGAAACAGGTCATTCGTTTAAAATCGTTAAAAAATATGCTACTATGGAAGATTTTAATGCCAAATTAAAACCCAGAGTATTTTCTTCTAAATTAGATCCATTTAAAGAAACTATCTTTACTTGGTTGAAAAATGATCTAGATAAGCCTTTAAAACAAAGACATACAGCTAGAAAAATTTACGATAG
>NZ_JBATVM010000086.1:0-1875 GCF_049671765.1 Psychrilyobacter sp. | reverse complement strand
ATTTTTAATACTGATATATATGACAAAACTAGCTATAAACTCAAAGATAAAACAGAAAATATAAGAAAAACTATCTATAAGAGTAAAGGAGACCTCTTTGCTTCCTTGAAAACTTTAGAGATAGAAGATGAACAATGGAAAGAACTCTTAAAAAATGAAACCTTAGAATATGAAAAAATAAGTAGCATAATAAACTCAAACAAATTATCTCTAGAAACTTCTATAAAAGAAAAAAAAGTTGAAAAATCTAAATTAGACATTATAACTCTGACTAAAAAAATAGAGAAATCTAAGACTATCAACCAGGGAATAAAAAAATTGAATTCTGCTAAAGATTCTATACTAACACTTCAACAACAAGATGAAGATATAAAAAATAAAATAAATAAAATAAATAAAAATCAAGACGCTATGAAGATAAATGGGGAATATGAAATACTTTTAGATTCTAAAAAAAACCTAAGTTCTAAAAATTTAGAGTATTCAAAAAATAAAAACACCCTAGAAAAACTAAAAGAAGAATCTAAAACAAATATTCAAAACTACGATGAACTAAAAAAAGAGTTAGGAGAAAAATCTGAATCTATAAATAAAATAAGTATTTTAGAAGGAGATTTAATAGTTTATACCTCTAATCAAGAAGAAATAAACAATTTGAATAAAAAAGTAAAAAAATTAGCTAGAAGACTTCGTGATACCAAAAGAAGTATTAAACATTTAAATTTTCAAAATTGCCATTTAGAACACATTGAGTCTAATTTAAAAAAAGAGTTGGATAAAAGTAAAAAAATTAATGAGAATAGAGATATTTTAGAAAAAAAACAACTTATTCTAACTCCTATTTTATCTAAAATAAATGATATTTCTTTCATTGAAGATAAAATCAAATTATTAAAGATAAATAAAAACAAATTTTTAGAGAATACTAAAGAAAAGTTAGAAATCTATAATGAACATCATAATATATGGATTCAAAATGAAGCTTATAATCTTTCCATAGAGTTAGAAGTAGGAAAACCTTGCATGGTCTGTGGTTCTACAACACATCCTAATCTTCCTAAAAAACCAGTAAATTGTCCTACAAAAAAAGAATTAGATAAAACTAAAGACCTCTATGAAGTTTCTAAAAAAGAGTTAACTTTATGTGAAGGGAATATCTACTCATCGATAGATCGATTAGAAGTTGAAAATACTAAATTATTAGAATTAACTACTCTAAATAATCTCCCCCAAAATAAAATAGACCTCTTAAATTTAAAAGTAGAATATGAAAAACAAATATCTGATCTTAGCATCCAGTTAAAATCTTTACCTACACAAATTGATCTAGAAAAAGCTACTCTAGATAAAGATGAAAATAACAATAAAATCACTCAAGCTATAGCAAAAGAAAGTGAAATTTCTACTGATTTAGAAGTCTCAAACTCTCAGATAGATGGTTTTACCCACAGTAATTTAGAGATAGAAAAAAAATTCCAAGAAAATAAACTAGATATTGAAAAATTTGAAAATATTTTAAAATCTACACAAAATAGACGTGAGGAACTTCAAACTACTATTAATAATATTGATATTTTAATGGAGAAAATTAAAACTCAAGGTATCCAACTAAAAACTGCTGAAGATGAGATCAGTAAATCAACTAAAACTATTAAAGCTCAAGAACAAAAATGGGATGATACTCTCATAAAAAATAACTTTAAAAATATAGATGAATATCAGTCTATATTAAATATTCCTGTAGACCTTTTCAACAAGGATATTAAAACTTATAGCGAGGAGATTATCAAACAAAATACTATAATTTCTGAATCTGAAAAATTTGAAAAATCAGTTCCTATAGATATGGATAAATTAAACGAAAAAAGCAAGTTA
>NZ_JBATVM010000085.1:0-1588 GCF_049671765.1 Psychrilyobacter sp. | reverse complement strand
TCTATCCATTCAACAAAAAAACCACTTTTATTCAATGATTTCAAGAAATCTTTCGATACCCTATTTAAATGGCAAAACCCTATATAGAACTCTCTTGTTTTATTATTTATAACAATTTCCCAATTTTCTTTTATTATATTCTTTTCAAAATTCAAATAAAACCATTCTAAAACTTCTAAATTTTCTCCTAAAAATAAATTTATTATTTTCGGAAACTTCTCTTTCCATTTAGTTATTTTATTCCAAAATAACTTTGCTCTTTCTTCAATACTTCTATTTTCATAGTACAATGTTTGAAAAATTATATCTATATATTGATATAACATCCCTATTCCTATACCGCCTTCTGAAATATTTACATCGTTTTCATCTTTCATGACTAACTGTAATACATTGTAAGTTTCTTCTAAATTTTTTTCTTGTATTTTCTCCTGCTTATCATTTTTATATTCTTTCAATATATTTGAAACCAAACCATAGTACCTTCTATATTCATACTTCTCATATGATTTTTCTGATATTACCTTCAATAATTCAAAAGATTCATCACCCTTTAAATATTTAGATATTTTTTCTATAAATGAAACATTTATTTTTTCAATATCTTTTAATATCTTTTTCTTATATTCAAAATATATTTTTTCTATTCCATCTGAAATCTCTAGTTTAATAACTTTATCTATTTTTTCTATCAAAATGTTTGTTTCTAAATCCTTCTTCAATACCTCATTCAGGATTTCATTATATTCTAATTTTTCTTTTTCATGCCAAGTCAAATCATCTGGTAGTGAAGGATATACATTATTCTCTTTTTTAAATTCTTTTTTAAATTTCTCTTTAAATATTTTATTCCCTAATAAATCTGCTATTATAAATCCATAATAGTTATTCTCTATCTCTTTTAGTATATCCTTTTCTTTTATCTTACTTATTATTTCATCTTTTTTTTCAGACTTTTTAATATTATTATAAATTGCACTAACCCAAAAACTACTCAACAGTATTTTAAGGTTTTCTTTTTTTAAAAATTTAATGTTATTAATATCATCATTTACTAGATAACCCAAATAATTTTCTAGTATATCCTCTTTATTCAGCTTCTCTATTTTTTTTATACTATATTTTGTTAGTTTATCGTTTTTAAATATAATTTTATTCATTATTTTCATTAAAGTATCTGCTATTTCAGGTAAGATTTTAGGTATTTTTTTACTCTCACTAGAAAATCTATAAAAAAGCGATACATTTTCTATTTTCTCTAATTTTTCACTCAAAATATCTAAGATATTTTCCTTCTCATCAGTCTCTATATTAAGATAAAGTTTACTGATTATCTCTTTTAGTTGATAACTATCATTTTCTAGATTTTTTAGTTCATTATTTTCTATTTCAAAAATATAGTTTATTAGTCCATTTTTAACTTCTTTGTCTAGTTTGTTCAACTCAATTAAAGTTGTTAAGATATTATATCTACCTTTATTTATTAATGAGTTCAATAACTTTTCTAATTTTGTTTCATTTATTGTCAAACTTCTTTTTATTAAATTAATCAAACAAAATTCGTTTAAATTTTCAAAATCAAAACCAC
>NZ_JBATVM010000084.1:0-9741 GCF_049671765.1 Psychrilyobacter sp. | reverse complement strand
TAATATTTCCCTATTATAGTATTTTTTAATTTCCTTATAGGGATCATCCGTTTGGGTAAATTTACATATTATAGAATATACTTTTTTTGCCAAGTATGGCGGTGTATTTTGATAATCCTCATCTTTTAGTGAACCTAGGATCTCTCTTATCATCTCTTCACTTTTTAAATCATTTATATTTAAAAAATTTGTTATTTTTATTCCCTGCTTTATGAGGCAGGGGATACAAGATAAAGTTGTTTGCATCTTAAACCACCTTTTTTCAAAAAATTAGGGCGTAAAAATACGCCCCTAAATTATATTTAATCATGCCTTTGTTGTTTGTTAGAAAACTTATATTTATTAAACTAAACTATCTGTAAATTTAAAGAATCCGATATCTTTAAAGAAATCTTTTTCTCCCACTGAAGGAATAGTTTTTTTAACTATAGAACTTACTATTTTTTTAGTGAATGGAATTTTTAATCCTATTGTAATATTATTTTCTGAACAATATTTTTCTATCATCTCACTATGATGAAGAGATAGGTCAAATTTATTAATAACTACTTGAACTTTGAGATTAAATTTTTTAGTTAATTCATAGATTCTTTTAAGATCATGAAGTCCAGAAAAAGTAGATTCAGTAACTATAATAACTTGACTAGCTCCTGTAATTGAACTAATAACATTACATGCAATTCCTGGAGAACCATCTACTATAATATTTTTTTTATTATTTAAAAGTGCCAATGCTTTGGCTTTTTTTCTAACTTCAGCTACTAATTTTCCTGAAGTTTCTTCTCCAGGGATAAGTTTTGCATGAACAAAATCTCCAAAAATCGTGTCTGATTCATAGAGTTCACCAACAACAGCATTTTCCATTGAAATAGCATCTACAGGGCAGACAAATTCACAGACTCCACAGCCTTCACATTTAGATTGACTTAATATTATATCTTTTGAGATAGCAGAAAATTTACAGTGTTTTTCACAGAGACCACATTTTATACATTTTTCTTGATCCAATACGGCTTTTTTTAGGCCTACAAATCTATGGGTAGATTTTATTTTTGGATCAAGTAAGATATTTAAATCTGGTGCATCTACATCACAATCAGCAATAATTAGATCATCTAAATATGGAATAAGGGAAGCAGCCAAAGTTGTTTTACCAGTTCCCCCCTTACCAGAGATAACTATAATTTCATTTATATTCATAATGATCTACTCCCTTCTACAATTTTTTTATAGATATTATTGAATAAATCTTTATATTTAGGGATAGAAACACTAAAAATTTCTCCATGAGCATAGAGTTCGGCAATTTTTTTATCAAATGGGATCTCTCCTAAAATTTCTATATTTTCATCCTTGCAGTAACGATAGATCTCATTATCTCCCAATCCAGCTTTATTGATAATAAGTCCAAAGGGAATTTTCATTTGACGAAGCATCTCTACAACCATCTTCATATCACTGACACCAAAAGGTGTAGGTTCTGAAACAATCACAGCATAATCTGTACCTTCTACCGCTGCCACTGTAGCACATGAAGTTCCAGGAGGAGAATCAATGAAAGTAACTGTTTCATCTGAATCAGTAAAAATTTTTAATTGGTCGATAATCTTTACTCCTGACATCTCACCAATATTCAAAAGACCGTAGTGGAGTTCTGTATCATATTTTGATCTTCCATTAAAGATCTTTCCAATTTCACGTTTTTCGTATGTGATAGCACCATTTGGACATACTAATTTACATCCACCACAATCATGACAACTTTCCCTGAAGACGATTACTTGATTTTTAGCAGGAATAATAGCGTTATAGTTACAGAAATCTCCACATTTTCCACAAAGTGTGCAAAGTTCTTTATTAATAGATGGATAAAGTGTATATACTGGTTTAAAAGTTGGATTTTCCATATCCATAAAAATATGTAAATTTGGTTCTTCTACATCTGAATCGATACTTATTGAGTTTTTAATATTTACAGCAAAATTAGAAGTAACTGTAGTTTTACCAGTTCCTCCTTTTCCGCTTAGCACAGCTATCTTCATAATCTTGTCAATCCGTTTATTTTTACGATTTCTTTTAATTTGCCAGCTTTATATGCCTCTAAAACTTCTCCTACACTTTTATAATCACCTTGAGAAACCGTTTTTATTTCAAAAGCTTCCATAGCTTTTTCAGCTTTAGGACCTAAGTGAGGAACTATAGCTATATTTACATCATGTTTTGAAAGTATTCTTACTGCTTCTCCTCCAGCACCACTGGCATCATTTTTAGCTGTATTTTCAGCAGTTTCAACGATATTTGTATCTAAATCTACAATGGTAAAGTTTTCTGCTCTACCGAATCTTTCATCGAGCAAACTGTCTAATCCTGTTTTTTTTGAACATATTGATATTTTCATATCTACCTCCTTATGTTTTCCAAACAATAAATAAAACAAAACATTTGTATATCAAAATTTATAATTTTAGGATAAGCCGAAATAAATTCGGCTTATTTTTAATTAATTTTATTTTTATTAGTTACAATCATGATCTCCATGATTATGGTTACAAGGAGAACCAGTAGATGCTAATTGACCTTGTAAAAATGTATTTAGATTTTCTGTAATACTTCCAGTAGCCCCTAATATAACATCTATATCTTGTACTTTGAATAGATTGATAGCCATAGCTCCCATTCCACCTGTAATAATAGTAGTAATCTTATGTTCCCCTAAAAATCTTGGTAAAACACCAGGTTCATGAGCTGGTGGTGTAAGGAATTCTTCCGATGTTACCACTCCATCTTTTGTGTTTAATATTTTAAATTCACTACAGTGCCCGAAGTGTTCCTCAACGTTTAATCTGTCATTTGTAGGAAATGCAATTTTCAATTCCATAATTTGTTCCTCCTTATGTTTTAACTTATAGTTAATGTTTGTTTTTTATAACTATAGCTTTTTCATTCAAAAAACTGTCGACAATTTTTTTTCTTCCGGAATTTAATAGTCTTTGGATTGTTCCACGAGAGATTCCCATTAATACACTAGCTTCGATTTGACTTAAACCTTCATAATCACAGATTCTAATGGCTTCAAATTCGTCAGCTTCGATATTATTTGTTGTAATCTCTTTCATGGTAATACCTCTTGGCTTATATACAATTTCATTTTCTAAAAATCGGCAACACCTTTTCTTTTTACCTCTCATAATCCCCTCCTTTTTGTGCATATGCACGTTTAAATTCTAATATATTTTAAAAGATTTGTCAATGACTTTTATTTAAGTTGCATTTTATATATAAAGTGAGTAAACTATATTTAAAGACAATTAGTGCACATAAATAAATAATTAGGGCAGGTGGAAAGTGGAAAAGAAATACTATGAATTATTATCAAATAGATATAAAAATATAGGAGAAGTTACTAGTGAAATAATAAATTTAGAAGCTATATTAAATCTTCCTAAGGGGACAGAACATTACCTTACAGATCTTCATGGAGAATACAATGCTTTTAGGCATTTAGTAAAAACAGCCTCTGGGAGTTTAAAAATAAAGATAGATGAACTCTTTGGAGATATACTTTCACTGGAAGAAAAACATAATTTTTCTAAATTACTCTTTTATCCAGAAAAAATATTAGAAGGATTAAAATTGAATGAGTATGAAAAATCTCACTGGTATAGGGTAACAATAAAGAGACTTTTATCTATATTTCGATTAGTGTCATCTAAATATACAAGATCTAAAGTAAGAAAAGCATTACCTAATGAATATTCTTATATATTAGAGGAGTTCTTGACATTAAATAGCAAAGACTTTAATAAAGAAGAATATTATTCTCAGATCATATCAACAGTAATAGAGTTAGAGATAGCAGATGATTTTATAATAAAAACTGTTAACTTGATTCAACAACTATCGGTAGATAAATTACATATTTTAGGAGATATTTATGATAGAGGAGCAGATCCCAATAAGATCATGGATAACCTTATAGCACATCATGATTGTGATATCCAATGGGGAAATCATGATATTTTATGGGTAGGAGCATCAAAAGGTCATTTGGCTTGTGTAGCAAATGTACTTAGAATATCTCTTCGATATAGTAATATGAAAATATTGGAGGAGGGATATGGGATAAACTTATTACCTTTAGGAAGATTTGCTATGGAAACCTATGGAGGAGATCCGTGTAAAGAGTTTTTACCTATAAAGAGTAGCGATGAATTATTTAATGATAAGGAACAGTATGTACGGGGACAGATGCATAAAGCTATAGCGATTATTCAATTTAAATTAGAAGCTAAAGTTATCAAAAAAAGACCAGAATTTAAAATGGAAAATAGGGTGCTCCTAGATAAAATAGACCAAATTAAAGGAACAATTACACTACATGGAAAGGAATATAAATTAACAAGTAACAATTTTCCAACAATAGATCCAAAAGATCCCTATAAATTAACAGATAGGGAGAAAGAAATAATAAAGAAAATAGCTAAATATTTTAAAAAAAGTGATAAGTTACAAAAACATATCCATTTTTTCTTTTCTAATGGAAGTATATACCTAAAATATAATAATCAATTAATGTTTCATGGATGTATTCCCATGGAGTTAGATGGGACTTATAAATGCTTTAATATAGAAGGTAAAGATTATTGCGGTAAGGAACTTATGGATAAATTCGAAGAGCTAGCTAGAAAAGCTTATTTTAAAGGAGAAGAAAAAGATTTAGACTGGTTTTGGTATATGTGGACAGGGGAATATTCACCTCTTTTTGGAAAAGAGGAGATGAAAACTTTTGAAAGATACTTTATTAAAGAAAAAGAAACACATAAAGAAAAAAAGAATCCTTACTATACATTAAGGGAGGAGGAGGAAATAATATTAAAACTCATGGAACATTTTGGAGTAACAAAAGAAAATGGGCATGTTATAAATGGACATACACCTGTACTAGCTAAAAATGGAGAATTACCTATAAGAGCAGGTAAAAAACTCTTAGTGATTGATGGTGGATTGTCTAAAGCTTACCAACCAAGTACTGGGACTGCTGGGTATACTTTGATTTATAATTCTTATGGCTTGAGATTGGCATCTCATAAACCTTTTAAAAATATCGAAAAAGCCATTGAAGATGGACATGAAATAATATCAGTAATACAATTAGTGGATAAGGCAGAAAGAAAAAAAGTAAAAGATACTGAAACAGGAGAGCTTCTTATAGGTAGTTTAAAGGAATTAAGAGTTCTTTTAAAAATGTATAGAAACGGAAGTTTAATAGGAAGGGAATAACGTACACTATATTTCAACAATAAATTAAAAAAAGCTAAAAAAACAATAAAAAAAGGTTGACTTTTACCCCATAAAAGATTATTATATGAGCAAAGATTGGTCAATTAAAAATCTTAAGGTATTAGTGGACACTAAAAGGAGTGTTTATGAATTTATCTGAAAGGCAATATAGAATAATAGAAATTATTAGAATGAATGGTTCAATCACAGGAGAAAAAATAGCCAAAACCTTAGGAGTTACAAGATCGGCTCTGAGAACAGATTTTTCCTTCTTAATAAAATCTGAGATTATTAAATCTAAAACTAAGGTAGGATATAGCTTAAATCCTCAAAAGCCTAAGAAAATAGACAGCTCTTCATTGAAAGATATAAATGTAAGAGAATTTATAGGTGAGGCTTTGATTCTATCTGAAAAAAACTCTATTCATGATGGGATAGTAGAAATTTTCACAAAAGATTCAGGAACTATCTATATAACTAATGGGGATTTACTTTCTGGTGTAGTTTCTAGAAAAGACCTTCTTAAAGCAGCTATCGGGGGGATGGATCTTTCATCTTTACCTATTAGTTTAATAATGAGCAGGATGCCAAATATACATTTTTGTACTACAGATGCTACATTATTTGAAGCTGCTGGAATAATTGTAAAAAAAGAGGTAGATTCTCTACCAGTAGTTGAATATTCTAAAGAATTAAATGGATATAAAATTATAGGAAAGATTTCAAAAACGGATCTAAGTAGAGTTTTATTTGAGACTTTGCTATAGTTAGTAAAGTAGCAGGAGGGGTTTCTATTATTGATATATATTTTATTAAAGATGATGCTATAGTGAATTCAGAAGTTATTTTAAAAGTAATTAAAGATGAATTAAATCGTGAAGATTTTAAACTGATACAAATAACTCAGAAAGAATTTGAAAAATTAGAAGTTTTAAACTCTCAAAGCCTAGTTTTTTTTAGTTTAAAAGATAAAAAACAACTTAGAAAGCTAGAAAAGTTTTGTATAGAAAAAGATATAATATATTTTGATACTTTCAAAATTTTAAAATATGGATTTAAAAAATTATTTAAAAAATCTAAAGCAAATTCATTTAAGAAGATGGATGAAAAATATTTTAAGCGTATAGAAGCTATGGAATTTGCAGTAAAGTATGATGACGGGAAAATTAGTCGGGGAATATTAGAGGCAGATCTTTTAATTGTAGGCCTGTCTAGAACATCTAAAACACCCTTGTCTATCTATTTAGCTAATAAAAGTGGATTAAAAATAATAAATATACCATTAGTCCCAGAAGTCCCTATTCCAAAAGATATTTTTGAGGCAACTCAAGTAATTGGGCTAACTATATCTATAGATAAATTAAATAAAATAAGGGAACAAAGGTTAAAAACAATGAAAGCAGAAGAGAGGGCATCTAGTTATGCGTCCTTTGGTAGAATATTGGAAGAACTGGATTATTCCGATGAAATAATGAAGAAATTAAGATGTCCAGTAATAGATGTATCAGAAAAAGCCATTGAAGAAACGGCAGAGATCATTTTAAAATTAATAAAAGCATAAATACTCAAGGAGGATTAACTCATGAAAAAATTTATTTATTCCTTTAACGATGGTGGAAAGGAAATGAAGTCATTATTAGGAGGAAAAGGCGCCAATCTTTCTGAAATGACTAAATTAGGATTACCTATCCCACATGGATTCGTTATAACAACAGAAGCTTGTATGAAATACTATGAAGAACAAAAAAAAGTATGGAAAGGTTTAAAAAAGGATATAGAGCAAAATTTGAAAAACTTAGAAGCTATGACGAATAAAAATTTTGGAGGAGAGAATCCACTTTTTGTTTCAGTGAGATCTGGTGCGGCCATATCTATGCCTGGAATGATGGATACAATCTTAAACTTAGGCTTAAATGACAAAACATATAAGTTACTTGCAACGCAAACAGGAAATGAAGAGTTTGCATTTAATAGTTATAAAAGATTTATACAAATGTTTTCGGAGGTAGTATATGGAATTGAAAAGTACAAGTATGATTTACTTGAAAAAGAACTTGAAAAGAATGGAACTAAAAAAGAAACTTATATTAAAGAATATAAAAAACTCTTCAAATCAGAAGTAAACTTTAAGTTTCCAGAAGATCCAATGGAGCAACTGTTAGCAGCAATCGAAGCAGTATTTAGCTCTTGGAATAATCCTAGAGCTATCTACTACCGTAACTTAAACAACATCCCACATGAAATTGGAACAGGAGTTACTGTTCAATCTATGGTATTTGGTAATATGGGTGAGACTTCAGGAACAGGAGTAGTATTTACTAGGAATCCATCTTGTGGAGAAAATAAATTATTTGGTGAATTTTTAATCGATGCTCAAGGAGAAGATGTAGTAGCAGGGATAAGAACTCCTAGAAAAATAGAGGAATTAGAAAATGTAATGCCTGAAACTTACACAGAATTAATAAATTTATGTACTCTTTTAGAGGACCATTATAAAGATATGCAAGATATAGAATTTACCATTGAAAATCATAAATTATATATTCTTCAAACAAGAAATGGTAAAAGAACTGCAAATGCGGCTATAAAAGTAGCTACAGATCTAGTTAATGAAGGTATAATAACTAAGGAAAAAGCTATAATGATGATAGAACCTGAGATGATTTCTCAATTATTACATCCAACATTTTCAGAAGAAGAATTATCAAATTCAGAAGTTTTAGTGACTGGATTAGCTGCATCACCAGGGGCTGCAACAGGAAAAATATATTTTAGTTCAGAGAAAATAAAGGAAAATAATGGTGGGATCTTAGTAAGAATGGAAACTTCACCAGAAGATATAGAAGGAATGAATATAGCAGATGGAATATTAACTGTTCGAGGAGGGATGACTTCTCATGCAGCAGTAGTTGCTCGTGGAATGGGTAGATGTTGTATCTGTGGATGTGGATCGATAGATTTAGACGAAGAAAAAAAACAATTTAAAGTAGGGAATATAACAGTTAGTGAAGGAGAAACTATCTCACTTAATGGAAGTACAGGAAATGTATATTTAGGTGAACTTAATAAAAGTGATTCTGGATTAACTGATGAATTTAAGATGATACTAGACTGGTCTAGCGAGATTGGAGCAATGAAGGTTTTAGCAAATGCAGATACACCTTTCGATGCAAAAGTAGCTTATGACTTTGGAGCAAATGGAATAGGTCTTTGTAGAACTGAGCATATGTTTTTCGAGGAAAAAAAGATAAATCATGTTAGAGAGATGATTTTATCTGAAAATATTCATGAAAGAAAGATAGCTTTAGATAATATCTTACCTCTTCAAAGAAATGACTTTATAGGAATATTTGAAGCAATGAATGGGAAACCAGTAACAGTAAGATTAATCGATCCTCCACTACATGAATTCTTACCAAGAGAGATAGAGGAGAAATTAAAATTAACTGAATCTATGGGAATTACCATGGAAGAGATAAATAATAGAATGATCAAGTTAGAAGAATTAAATCCTATGTTAGGTCATCGTGGATGTAGATTAGGAATAACTTATCCTGAAATCTATGAGATGCAATCTAGAGCAGTCATTGAAGCCGCAATAGAGGTTAAGAAATCTGGAATTGATGTGAACCCTGAGATAATGATTCCATTAGTTGGGAAGGTAGAAGAGTTAGGATATTTAAGAGAGAGATTAGTAGTAATAATAGATGAAGTAATTGAAAATTCAGATATAGAATTAAAGTATAAAATAGGAACGATGATAGAAGTCCCTAGAGCCTGTGTTACTGCTGGTGAAATTGCTGAAAAAGCTGATTTCTTTAGTTTTGGAACTAATGACTTAACTCAAATAACTTTTGGTTATTCAAGAGACGATGCAGGTAAATTTATCTCTGATTACATGGAAAAAAATATATTAGAAGTAGATCCATTTGAAACTATAGATATAAAGGGTGTAGGTAAATTAATGGAAATGGCAGCGACTCTAGGAAGAAAAGCAAAAAAAGGAATTAAAATTGGTGTTTGTGGAGAACATGGAGGAGATCCAAAGAGTATTGAATTTTTCCACTCAATTGGGCTAGCTTATGTAAGTTGTTCACCATATAGAATTCCTATTGCTAAATTAGCAGTAGCACAAAATACTATAAAAGGAAGAAATTATTCTTTTTAAAAAACAAAATTTAAAATTTATTTGTCATTTAGATATATGTGTGATAGATTATAGAAAAGCAAGGGAGCTGTTATGGCTGAGAGGAGACAATATAGTCTCGACCTTTAACCTGGTCTAGGTAATTCTAGTGTAGGGAGTGATAAAATAATATTTTATTGTTAAAGATGCCTTTGTTTAAGGCATCTTTTTTTTATTTTATAAGTGAAACTATGGAGGAGAATATGGAAAACAAGATATTGTTACAGGATGAACTAGAAAAGGTAAGAAAAAATATAGAGAAAAATAAACCCTTG
>NZ_JBATVM010000083.1:0-6274 GCF_049671765.1 Psychrilyobacter sp. | reverse complement strand
TAGAAACATGATCAAAAAATAAGTTAATAAAATCAATTATCTTCTTTTCACTTCTATAATTGGTCGGTAGTGATTCTGTCCTAGCTCCTAGGATCCTATCAAAACTAAGAAATAAACCTTTATCTCCTCCACGCCAAGAATAGATACTTTGTTTTTCATCCCCTACAACAATTATATTGTCACAACCCTTAGCTATGGGCTCAATTATCCTCCACTGAGATACACTGGTATCCTGTGCTTCATCTAAAAATAAAGTTGATATCTTACCTCCGATTATCTCATAGAAATTATCCGTAACTACACCGTCTTTTATAAGATCTAAATCATCTTTTACCATATATTCACTGGTATAATTGGTTATATCGGAAAATGTAAACTTCTTTTCCCTAAATTTTATCTCATCGTAGATAGACCTAGTTATCTTCTCTATCTCTAATATATCTTTTTCATAGGGGACTATCTCTTCAATAAAGATAATTCTTTCAAGCAACCTGTTGATCTCGCTTTGAACTTCCAAAACCAGAGCCTTTATATGTTCTCTAGCTTTCCCACCCATTTGAGTTCCATTAACAATTTTATTTTCTAAAAAATCTTTTCTTTTATCCAATATAAGATTAATCAATTTTTCCTTATCGTCTATAACTCCGTGAAACTCTTCATCTATAATTTTCCCTGCTTTAGCCAAAACTTTTTCATAGATCTTGCCGTGATCTGTTACCAGTTCATCAACTAATTCAAAAGTTCTCACTATATTTCTATATAATTCAGCTTTTACACTTTCTATATCATCATTTATTTCTTTTTCCCCTATTAGAGCAAATTTCCACCTTTCCTCAGATATTTTTTTTATAAGATCAATATATTTTTCTACCTCTCTATCTGCTGTTTTTTCCAAGAATTTTTTTATCTTATGAAATTCTTCCCCTTTTATGATTCTACTAAATACCTCACCATATATCTCCTCCGCTTCTACAGTGTTACTCATAGAATAAGTATATATATTGAGTGAAGGTCCTATGGCTTTTTTAAATATTTGAGCAATAAATGAATCAATTGTATAAATTCTTATCTTGTCTTTATTTAATAGCAACTCATTTTTAACTTTTTTTATCTTATCTGTATCTATCATAATTTCTGGATACAGAGTCTTTATATTTTTTTCTAATTCTTTATCTCCTCGACTTAGGTCATCTAAAAACTCAAAAATCCTAACTTTTAATTCTGCTGTAGCTGCCCGGGTAAAGGTCATAAATAATATTTCATTGTAATCTTCACCTAATAATATTTTAGATATATATTCTATAGCAAGTCTGTAAGTTTTCCCCGTTCCTGCACTGGCTTTCACTACTTTTCTATTCTTATTCTCCCTTGATTTCATCTAATTCACCAACCTTACAGATATCTATATATTCACATCTATTACACTTACTCGTCTTATTTCTCTCAAAAACTCCCAAGTTTAGAAGTTTTTTCAATTCTATTTCCAGAATGCCTAGTTTTTTTTCTTTCCCCTCAGGGTCTATCTTATTTCTACCAGCCTCATCTTTAACTAGTTTTATTTTTTTACTCTTTTCCAAATTTCCCTTATCCACGTTAAATATATATTTTTCTGTGAGATCTGCCTCTCCTGCATATAAAATACTATAAAAATCTAATTGCCTTTCATTTAGGTTTCCAGTTTTAAAGTCGACAATATAATCCTTTCTTTCCGTTTTGATTATCAGATCAGCTTTAGCTCTACCTGATATATCTATAGTTTTATTATTTATACCTGCCTTTAGTAGTTCCTCTATCAAGAGTCCCTTTACCTTTTCACCACGCAGTTCCTTCGATATCTTTCTAAAAAATTCCCCAACACTGTCAGCTAAATTTCTATAGATAATCTCCCTATAATACCTTTCGTTTAATCTCGGCAGTTTTAATCGCCTCCTACTTACCAATTCTTCTAAGACTCCCATAACTATTTCTACTTCTATTTTTCCTTCTTCTAATAGTGAATAATCTCTAGTCAATTCTATCTTTTTCAATACTGCCTCAAATAATTCATGGGCAAGATTTCCATATTCTCGACGCGTTAGATCCCTCTCCACCTCAAGTTCTTCCCTATTTAATTTCACTAAATACCTAAGGTACATCTTATATTTACAATTAAATAATTCATCACACATATATGCTGTTATCCCAAATGGATCATTTAGTTCACCTATCTCAAACTTCATTTCACTAGGTTTTATCCCATCAAAGAACTCTTTCCCCACTTCTATATTCTCTACTTTAGAATCAGGTTTTATTAATTCTAAATAGTTTTCCGATGATTGCTTGAGATGTTTAGATTTCACTCCAAATTGTTCTATTAGTTCTTCTACAAATGGAGAGAGAGAACTGTCAGAACCCATATTTTTTATAGCTAATATAGTAGTGTTTTCACTTGCCATGACAGCTCTGAATAAATTATATTTTTCTTCTAATCTAAGATCATCTATACTCTTTATTCCTAAGTTTTTTTTCTGTTGTTCTGTAAATAAAAAAATATTCTGTTTATTTTTAGGTATAAAACTATCTGAAATATTCATGAGTAGAAGATTTGTATGCTCTGTAGTTTTTATCTCTTCTAATCCCTGTTTCTTTGATACTGTATCAAAGTTCCCAGATATTTCCTTGAACTCTAAATACTTTAATATCAATTTTAGGAGTCCCTCTGCTGTTTTACCGTGCCCAAAAAAGTTTTTCCATCCATCTACTACATCTAAATCTTCTATAACCTCTATCTCACTGAGAGCCTCAAAATACTTTCCAATATTTTCATTCCCATCTAATATTTTTTCCAGTTGTCCAGTGGAAAAAGTAAGTTCTTCAGTCCATTTTTTTAAGTTGTCATATGTTCTCATCTTTTCTATGTCTTCAAATATCCTATAGATAAAATTTTCTTCTCCTAACCTTTCTGCTATAACATATTTCGTCAAATATTTATAACCTTCGTTTACCATCACCTTAAAACTTTCTAATTCTTCATGTGTTATATTATAGTATCTAGAGATCTCATCTCCTTTAATTATATCCACTACAGTGTGTAGTTCTAGTGCTAGTTCATTGTCTATTTCTTCCAAAGTAGACAACAATTTATGCAGTCCCTCTAAAAGGGAAAAGATCGGTAGATCCGATATATATTTAGTTTCATTAAAAAAACTATTATATTTATAGTTATCGTTATTTGCATCAAAAATTCTTATACCTTTATTTACATCATCTGTGCCTTTAATTTTATCTTGCACATCCATAACTTTTAATAGTTCTGTAAACTCATCATCTACAGTATAAACTTCTATTTTTTTAGTGATCTTAGGTATCTTATCCCCTATATTTACATCCTTTATAGCCAAAGTTTCCTCACAAAAGTCATCTCTATCCATCTGTAATCTTAGAGTTATACTAAACCCATCCCCCTCTAATTTTCCCATTATCCATTTTTCTAATGGAGTAAAATGGATCTTATTGTAGATTACTATATCTCTATATCCATTTAGACTTTTAGAACTATAATTTTCATCTTTTATTATAAAAGTTGGATCTGTATAATTTTTATTTGACAAAAAATTTATATAGTTTTTTTCTATATCTAAAAATATATCATATATTTTTTTCTGCCATTTTCTGAGATCTTTTACCTCTGTCAACCTATATTCTTTTAATAATTTAAAGAAATTTAAAAAATTGGCTGCAATATCAATCACATCATAATAACTTTCTACTCCTAATTCCTTCCTATTTTTCTTACTTAACGATCTATAAAAGGCTATTACCTGTTTTTCTTCCCGGAGTACCATCTCATCACTTAAAAACAAGTTAGTTTTAAACTCTCCCATTCCCATAAATTTCGGTTGTTTGAAAAATATATTAGGTGTCTCACTATTTCCATCTATTTCTAGACTTTCTAGATACCTTTCTTTCGCTAATTTTTTATCTACCGACTTAGGAAAAATATGTATCTTTCCTGATTCTATATTATCCATTATCTCCTGAGTATAGGAGTAGTATTTTATATTCATTTTTCCATTCTCCTTTTGGAATTTTATTTTCTTATCACAAGTTCTACTCATTTTTAAATCTATCTTCATTCCTATATTAATCTATGTCACTTTTGAGTATTTTCTTATCTATAATATCTATATACTTTTTATTATACATTAAAATTATACAACAATCATACAGTATAAAAAAGGTGTATATAAAATAATATATATTGCCTAATATAACTTTAATTTTAGTTCCCTAATTCTATTTTGTTTTCTGTTCCACTATAAAAATCACTTTTTTCATTTCAATACAAATAACAGCTTAATAAACACACAACAATATCATTTATTTGGTTATACTTATAGTTTTTTTTGATTTAATACCTAAACTGTGTTAAAATAGGAAAAAGAATACAATGTGAAGTAAATTAAGTGATTACTTAATTGGCGAGACTTACAATGTTTTATAATAGTGTAGGTACGAACTAATTGAAAAAAAGGAAAATTTAATTGAAAAATATTTGTAGAACTGGGGTTTACTTAGGGTCTCGATTGAGGCAATGAGTTATGCTACTTATGTGGCATATTGTGAGTCTATATGACGAAACTTAAACACTCTAACTCTGCTACCTTTATGGTGGTCGAGTTAGGGTGTTTTTTTATTTTTAAGGAGTGATTATGTTAAAAAAAGAAATTAACAAGTTGGATATATTGTCGTTGGCCATAGGAGCCATTATTGGATGGGGAGCTTTTGTTCTTCCAGGAAGTTTATTTTTAAAGGCAGGAATTTTAAATTCAACTATTGCAATAGTTACAGGGGCATTTATAATGGTTGTAATTGAAAAAAATTATGGTTATCTGCTCCATAAATTTCCGGTAGCTGGGGGAGAATACGCCTTCACCTATGATGCTTTTGGATGGAAACATGCATTGACATGTGGATGGTTTTTATCTCTAGCATACATAAGTATTGTCCCATTAAACGCTACAGCATTAGCATTAGTAGCCAAATTCACTATGCCGGGAATTTTAGAAGTAGGTCATCTATATAGTATTGCAGGATCGGAGATCTATTTAGGAGAAGTAGGAGTGGCAATCTCTGCTCTTTGTTTATTCGGTTACTTAAATATCAAAGGGATAAAACTAGCTTCTCAACTACAAAAAGTCATGGTTATTTTATTAGTAGGAATAGTTTTTTTATTTTTAAGTTTAGTTATTGCTAGAGCAGGAATAAGCAATCCAAATACCATGTCATTTATAGATTCAGAAACAGTAAGTTTACCTAAAATATTAAAAATACTATCTATTGCTCCAATGTTATTTGTAGGGTTTGATTGTATTCCACAGGTAGCAGAAGAATTAGATTTCGAAGCTAAAGAAGCATCACAACTAGCTATAATTTCCATCTTAGTAGGAGGACTGGTTTACGTTTTAATCATCCTTTTTACTTCTTTTGGAGTTACAAGTGAGCAAATAATGAATGGTGAAATTTCTTGGGCAACTGGCTATACTACAGAATATTATTTTGGTAAAATAGGTATAGTATTTTTAATAATAGCACTTGTTTCAGCCATAATAGCAGGAATAAATGGCTTTTATATGGCTGCTAGTAGATTATTATTTGCCATGTCTAGAGGAAAGATATTACCAGAATTTTTCGGTGTATTAGACCCTAAATATCATACTCCTAAAAATGCAATTTTATTTACTCTAGGTATATCTTTGATAGCTCCTTGGTTTGGTAGAAATGTATTGTTATGGATAGTTGGAACTTCTAGTGTAGGAGCTTCTATTGGATATCTATATACGAGCCTTTCATCTTATAAACTTTACAAAGAAGAATATGGAAAAGTATTTTTTCCGAGTGTTTTCGGTTCTATCTCAGGAGTAGTATTTTTAATTCTCTTATTGGTTCCAGGATTAAAGAGTTCCCTTAGTCTTCCATCTATAGTTGTTTTAGTAGTTTGGGGTATCATAGGACTTTCTTTTTATAAATTTTATGACCTTCAAGTCATGCACTATACTGTGGAAGAATTAGACGAACTAATTCTAAATAGAGATGCAGATGGTAATTTTAAAGAAAAATAAAAAGTAATATGATTCTAGAAAATTAAAAAGGTAATATACAGTCTGTGTGGGTCTATCCCGAATTACGTGTACATTCAATTCCTAACTACTAGAGGAGAGCTGTTAAAACGGCTCTTTTTTTACATATATTTTTCTACTTGTTCTGGATAAATTATCACTAACATTCTTAATAT
>NZ_JBATVM010000082.1:0-8780 GCF_049671765.1 Psychrilyobacter sp. | reverse complement strand
GATGCAAAATTAGAATTATATATAGCTGATGAAAAGTTAAAAACTTTTGTTATGTCTAATAAAGATCTTTTAGAGATGGTATTCTTAGTATCTCAATTTGAAATTGTAGATGAAAAAGTAGGAGTATTTACAGTAGCAGAAGAAATAGAAGGATTAAGTTTAAGAGTTAGTCATGCAACTGGTGAAAAGTGTGAAAGATGTTGGAAATATTCTGAAAACTTAGGAACAAATTCAGAATATACTGATATTTGTCCTCGATGTACAAATGTAATTACAAAATAAAGAATTAAATATAATTAAATTATGAGAAGAAGAGAGGGTAGATTAAGGTCTTTCCTCTCTTCTTCAAATTGAAAATAGGGGGAGCAAATATGAAATTAATTATTTTAATTGTAGCCCTTTTAGGAATAGATCAGTGGACTAAGGAATTAGTCGCAAGATCTATGTCTGAAGGAGATACTATAGGCATCTTAAACGATTTTTTTCATGTAACTTACGTTAAAAATCACGGTGTAGCCTTTGGAATGTTCCAAGGGGAAATAAAAGTTATTAGTATAGTGGCCATAATAGCTATATTAGGAATAATATATTTTATGATAAAACAGTTAAAGCCTCATGAAATTATCTCAAAATATGCATATGCCTTTATATTATCAGGTGCTATTGGAAATATGATAGATAGAATCTATAGAGGATTTGTAGTTGATTTTGCAGATTTTCGTGGTATTTGGAAGTTTGTATTTAATATGGCAGATGTTTGGATTAATATAGGTGTATTTTTATTAATATTAGAGGTAATTGTATTAGAAAGAAAGAAAAGGCAATTAAAAAAGAAAAACTAAAAATCAGCATAAACTATGTCTAGAAAAGTTTTTAGTTTTAAAGAATGAGAAGCGGGAGGCAATAATGAATTTTCAAGATATGATAATGGCATTACAACAATTTTGGGGGTCAAAAGGGTGTGTAATAGGAAATCCCTATGATATAGAGACAGGAGCAGGAACATTTAATCCAAATACTACATTGATGGCATTAGGACCTGAACCATGGAGTACAGCCTATGTCGAGCCTTCAAGAAGACCAAAAGATGGTAGATATGGTGAAAACCCAAATAGAGTCTATCAACATCATCAATTCCAAGTAATAATGAAACCATCACCACTTAATATTCAAGAACTTTATTTAGAAAGTTTAAAGATGTTAGGAGTAGATCCATTAAAGCATGATATTAGATTTGTAGAAGACGATTGGGAATCTCCAACTTTAGGTGCATGGGGACTAGGTTGGGAAGTATGGTTAGACGGTATGGAAATTACTCAATTTACTTATTTTCAACAAGTAGGAGGAATTGAATTAGATATTACTCCAGTTGAAATTACTTATGGTTTGGAAAGAATAGCTTTATATATTCAAGAGAAAGAGAGTGTCTATGATCTAGAGTGGGCACCAGGAATTAAATATGGTGATATGAGATTACAATATGAATATGAACAATCAAAGTATTCGTTTGAACTAGCTGACTTAGATATGCACTTTAGATGGTTTGATGAGTGTGAAATTGAAGCTCATAGAATATTAGATGAAGGATTAGTATTTCCAGCCTACGACCTTGTATTAAAAGGGTCGCACATTTTTAATGTTTTAGATGCTAGAGGAGCTATTTCTGTAACAGAGAGGCAATCTTATATATTAAGAGTTAGAAATATGTCTAAAAGATGTGCTGAAGTATTTTTACAAGCAAGAAAAGATTTAGGGTATCCACTTTTAAAAAAGTAGAAGCTGTGTAATAATAGATAAAAAAACTCATAATAAAAAAATAGAGGTGAAAGATGAATATTTTATTAGAAATTGGTATGGAAGAAATACCAGCAAGGTTTCTAAAACCTGCACTAAATGACCTAGAAAAAAATATGAAAATTTATTTAAAAGAAAATAGAATAGTTTTTGAAGACATGAAAACATATGGGACTCCTAGAAGATTGATATTATCTATATCAAATTTAGCAGAGAAACAAGAAGATTTAAATATATTAAATCAAGGACCTGCAAAGCATATTGCTTTTGGCTCAAATGGAGATCTTACAAAGGCAGGAATGGGGTTTGCAAAATCTCAAGGAATAGAAGCTACAGATTTAGAAATAATAGAAACTTCTAAAGGAGAATATATAGCAGCTAAGAAATTTGTGGTTGGGCAAGAAACTAAAGCATTACTGCCAGAAGCTTTAAAAGGATTGTTAGAGGGATTAACTTTCCCTAAATCTATGAAATGGGCAGATAAAAAAATGAAATTTGCTAGACCAATTCAATGGCTCTTAGCATTAGAAGATAATAACCTAATTGAATTTGAAGTGGCAGGATATAAAAGTGGAACAGTATCCAAAGGACATAGATTTTTTGGAGAAAAAGAATTTAATGTAACTGATATAGATGATTATTTCAAAAAAATAAGAGCTAATAACGTAATTATTGATATAGAAGAAAGAAAAAATATGATCGTTGAAATGATTAACAAAAATTGCTCATCAGCAGGAGAAAAAGTAGTTATTGAAAAGGAACTATTAGAAGAAGTAACTAACCTTGTAGAATATCCATATCCAATTGTAGGGACATTCAATTCAGAATTTTTAGAGGTACCTCAAGAGGTTCTTATCATTTCTATGCAGGTACACCAAAGATACTTCCCAATCTTGGATTCAGATGGACATTTATTACCTAAATTTGTAGTAGTTAGAAATGGTATAGATGGATCTGAAAATGTAAGAATAGGAAATGAAAAGGTATTATCAGCTAGACTTTCTGATGCAAGATTCTTCTACCAAGAAGACCTTAAAAAACCATTATCTGAAAATGTAGAAAAATTAAAGAATGTTGTGTTCCAAAAAGATTTAGGAACTATTTATAAAAAATTAGAAAGAAGTAAGAGAATCGCTGAAAAATTAGTAGATATTTTGGGGTTTGATGGAAATAAAACTGATATATTAAGAACTATAGAATTGTCTAAAGCAGATTTAGTTTCTAATATGATAGGAGAAAAAGAATTTACAAAATTACAAGGGTTTATAGGAGCAGAATATGCACTTAGATCTGGAGAAAATGAAAAAGTTGCTAAAGGAATAGAGGAACATTATTATCCTAGATATCAAGGGGATAAATTACCTCAAAATATAGAGGGGGTAATTACGGGTATTTGCGATAGAATAGATACTTTAGTAGGTTGTTTTGGGATAGGACTTATTCCAAGTGGATCAAAAGATCCGTTTGCTCTTAGAAGAGCGGCATTGGGAATAGTAAATATTATATTTAATTCAAAATTAGATCTGTCAATAGATGAACTTATAAATATAAGTCTTGATACTCTAGAATTAGATGGAGTATTGAAAAAAGATAAGAATAAAGTGAAATCTGAAGTAATGGAATTTATGAATCAAAGAATAATAAATGTATTCTTAGATAAAGGATATAGAAAAGACTTTATAATGTCTGTTTTAAATGTTAAGAATGAAAATCTATTAGAGGTAGAGAAGAAGTTATTAACACTGAATAAAGTATCTTCTAATGAAAATTTCAATGAATTGGTTTCTCTTTTAAAAAGAGTTGGGAATATATCTAAAGACTATAAAGGTGTTGTGAATGTAAGTGAAGGGCTATTGAAAGAAGACGCAGAAAAATCTCTTTATAGTTTTTACATGGAATTTATGAGTGTATCTGAAGAAATCCTAGGTAAAAATGACTATTTAACTTATTTAAAGACTATTCTTTCAGGAAAAGAAATAATAGATGGTTTCTTTGATACGGTAATGGTAATGGATAAAGATGAAAAAATAAAAAATAATAGATTATCGCTTTTAACTTCTTTAAATATTATATTTAATAGAGTAGCAAATCTTAATTTAATAGATATAAAATAATAAATAAAAATAAACTCAAAAAAGGATTGGTCTATGACCAGTCTTTTTTTGAGTTTATTTTTATTTGAATTGTGCTTAATTTATCTTTACTGTCTTGAAATAAAACTAAAAAAAAGAATAAAGTGCAAAATTAATTTAATATTTAATTTGACATTTAAGGAAAAGTGAACTAAACTAATAATGGAAATTATGATGAAACGTTTCCAAAAATAGGAGGGTGTTTATGAAAAAAATATTGATAGGAATCTTGATAATTTTAGGAACGATAGTCTATGGAAAGGGAGTAGAAATTCCTAAGAATAGAATGGTTGAATATCCTTTTGTAAATTTTGAAGAAATAAAGATAACCGACTATAAAGAAAATCCAATGGAACAGGTTAAAATAACTATAAATACTGTAACTTATGAAAGAAAAAATATGGAATCAGAGCGTATTTCTAAAGAATCATTAAAAGAACCATTTATATTTAAAGAAAAAATAAATACAATTAAGGATGAAACTACAGAAATCTTTCAAACAAATAAAGAAGGAATTGCTAAGATAGACAAAAAAATTGAATTTGGAGATTTAATAAAAGATTTAAATTTTAAAGGTTCATTTTATTCTGCAAAATTTGATAAAAAAATAATAAAAATGGTTATCACAGTAGAAAAAAATGGATATACTGCAAGGCAATTTACTTATGAAGGGGAATATCCAAGTATCTTAGAAGTAAGGTTAAAAAGTCAAATGAAAAGTGAAAAAAAATCAAAAGTTTTAGGAGAGATTAGTGTAGAGGAAAAAAATGACAATTTAAAAATTTTAAAAAATTTAGCAAAGGATAATAATTTAGAATTAAAAAATTATAGTAAGATTGAGATTAAAAATAAAAATTATACCGCTTTTGATTTAGGTTATAAAAATAATATTGAAGGGACAGAATTAGAATTTAACAGTTATATCCTTCCGTTATTGGAATATGGAAAAAGCTTGAGTTCTTCTGATGCAGAAGGAATTGTTTTTAGAGTAGATGATAGAAATGGAGATACTTATAAGTATTTAATAAGAAATGATATTTTAAAAAAATATAATAATTATGAGCTTAGTGCTAAAGAACTTTATAGTAGGGTTATAAGAATAAAAAATAATAAAAGATTAAATTAATTAAGGGGGAACAAGAATGAAAAGATTAGGTTTTGGGATCATGGCTTTATTACTAGCTGGAACAGTAACAATGGCAGCAGAAACAAAAATGGAATCGACTCCGATAGCAGGGTTAACAATGGAAGATTTGGATAAGAGGGTAGAAGACAAAGTTAACACTATGCTAGTTAATAACGATTCTTTAGAGGTTCATGGTTATGCAAGAGCCGGAGTTTTAGTAAATCAAAATGGGAAACAAGTTACAGGTGGGGGAGGAAACGAAGGAACACCGAGTAGAAAATTAGTTGGTAGATTAGGAAACGAAACTGATAATTACTGGGATTTACATATTAAGAAAAAATTTAAAACAGATACAGGAGTATGGTCTAACTTTACTTTAACAATGGCACAACATGATAACAATAGAGAAAGATTAAATGAAGGAAATGGTTCGGCAGACGTAGCTGTAAGACAAATATTTGCTGAAATGGGTGGATTTGCCTGGAACCCTGATTTAACATATTGGGTAGGAAAAAGGTTTTATGGTCAACAAGATATCCATATAACTGATTTTATGTTTACTGATTATGCAGGAACAGGTGCAGGAATACAAGGACTAGCAAATGGAAAATTAGATTTAGCTTATGTAGCAGGATCTAGCTGGCAAGATGATCTTTTAACTGGAAATGGAAAGTTAATGAGTCACAACTTTATAGCTAGTTATACCCTTGATAACTGGAAATTAGATGGAATGGTTATGTTTGCAGATGGGAATGCAGATTACTTAAATAAGGGAACTGGGACATCTCCAGCGACTGATATAGATTATGCAGAAACTGGATATCAAGCAACGGCTACATATAATAATTCTAGTTTCTATGGCATAGAAAATGGTTTTAGTAAGGCATTCTTCCAAGCTGGATATGGATTAGGTTCAGGGACTAGCGGATTAGGACATACCCAGTGGAACTGGACAACTATGCAAAAGGATATTTCATATAGAGTGGGAACTTTTGGTGTAACTGAAGGAGAAAAATGGTCATTTATGCCTGAAACAGTTTTACAATATGATGTAAATGACGCAAGTAGTAATGATAATAAATTAACAGCTAGTGCAGCTATAAGACCGGTATATAAAGTAGTAGATAATTTCTCAATTCAATTTGAGTTAGGATTAGGATATGAAGGATTCGATAAAAACAAAGATAAAAATGGAGTAGAAAGAAATGGAATGTTTTATAAAGCAACTGTAGCTCCTACAATTAGCTTGAATGATTCATTCTGGGGGAGACCACAACTTAGAACGTTTGTATCATTTGTAGGTTGGACTTCAGATGTAGCACCAGATACAAAGACAGTAGCAGGTTCAGACAATGAATTAAGAGCAGGTGTTCAAGCAGAGATCTGGTTCTAAATTTCTTTAAAATTAAATTTGGAAACGATTCAAGATTGTTGAAAATAAAAAAAGGGCAAAGAAGTTCTTTGCCCTAATAAAAATCCCTCTAATCTATTAAATAAGTTGTTGAAAAAAGAAAATTAGTTTAAAATAAATATAAAAGAGTTATAGAGGGGCGATAAGGATGGCTAGATATACAATTAAAGATATAGCTAAGATGGCAGGTGTGGGAGTAGGAACTGTTTCTAGAGTAATTAACAATCATCCTAGTGTAAAGGAAGAGACAAAAGATAAAGTATTAAAGATAATAGAAAAAGTAAATTATAAACCCAATGAATTAGCTAGAGATTTAAAAAGAAAAAAAAATAATGTGATAGGGATATTAATTACTGGATATCCTAATCCATTCTTTGATGATGTAATAGGTGGTATAGACAGAGAATTAAAAAAAGAAGGATTATCTTCTCTCATTCATTATACAGAATTAGAAGATTTTCATGTAGCAGTATCATCACTTATAGATTATGATGTAAAAGGTATAATTTATTTAGGAGGAAGATCTAAAGATAATTTAGAAGGAATAAAGGTTCCATTGGTTCTTGCTTCTACAACAATAGATAATTCATGTTCAGATAAATTTCATATGGTAAGTATAGATAATAGAAAAGCTGCTTATGAATCTGTAAAATTTTTGATAAATAGAGGCTGTAAAAAAATAGGTATTATCATATCAAACTATGAAGATGAATTAGCACTTGAAAGGATAAAAGGTTATAAAGATGCTATACAAGAAGCTAAATTAGATTATGAAATTATATGTGAAGGGGAATATACAGCTAAAGGGGGATATGAAGGAGCAAAAAAAATGTTTAAAAAAGAAAAACCTGATGCAATATTTGCTATATCTGATCTTATGGCAATAGGAGCTACAAGATATATATTAGAAAGTGGTTATAAGGTTCCAGAGGATATTTCTATAATTGGATTTGATGGGATTGAGGAGAGTAAATATTACTATCCGTCTATAACTACAATTGAACAGCCAAGAAAATTAATGGGTGAGATGGCAGCTAAGTTACTCATAGGAGATGTAAAAAGTGAGCAAGGGAAAAGAATAAAAAAACAGGATATTTGCTTAAAAGTCGATATGATAGAAAGAGAAAGTACAAAATAAATTTATTTTTGGGGGAAATATGAAAAATTATATGAAGGGATTAATGGTTGGTGGAGCAATGCTTCTTACTGCTTGCGGTGGAGGAACAGAACAAAAAGAGGAAAAAACTGTAGTAGATATATTTCAATTTAAGGTAGAGATAGCAGAGCAGTTTGATGAATTATCTCAAATTTATATGAACACGCATCCTAATATAGAAATAAATATAGAAACTGTAGGTGGAGGAGATGACTATGGTGCAGCACTTCGTGCTAAGATGGCATCAGGAAATGAACCAACTATATTTAATGTGGGAGGACCACAAGATGTTTATGACTGGCAAGATAAATTAGTAGATCTATCAGATGTAGAATTAGCAGGAAAAGCATTTGATGGAGCATTAAGTGGAGCAACGTTAGATGGAAAAGTTTATGGATTACCATTTACTCAAGAAGGATATGGGTTTATATATAATAAAGAATTATTAAAAAAAGCTGGAATAGATGCAAAAACTATAACTAGTTATGAATCTTTAGAAGCTGCTGTTAAGATGTTAGATTCTAAGAAAAAAGAATTAGGATTAGAAGCTGTATTCGCAACTGCAGGTAAAGAAACATGGGTAACAGGATTACATTATTCAAATGTAGCTTTAGCACAAGAATTTGGAAGTGTATTTGATGCTTATAATGCTAAAAACGTTGAGTTTACATATTCAGATGGGATGAAAAAATTATTTGATCTACAGATAGATTATGGTAGAACACCTATAAATGCGACTGATTATTCTACTCAAGTAGAAAGATTATTCTCTATGAAAAAAGTAGCTATGACACAACAAGGAAACTGGGCATTTGGATCAGTTAAAGGGATAGATGAAGAGTTAGCAAAAAACATAGGATTCTTACCTATGCCAATTGTAGGAGCTAAAGAAAATGCATTACCAGTAGGAATTCCAATGTATTGGACTGTAAACAAAGACTTAAGCGAAGCTCAGATAAAAGCCGCTAAAGACTTCTTAAACTGGATGTACACATCTGAGATTGGAAAAGATTATGTAATTAATAAATTTAACTTCATACCACCATATAAAGGTTTTGATGGAGATAACTTACAACCAAAAGATCCATTAGCTAAGGATATAATGGCATTTTCAGAAGCTGGAAACACTATTCCTTGGGTATTTATGGGATATCCTACAGG
>NZ_JBATVM010000081.1:0-9981 GCF_049671765.1 Psychrilyobacter sp. | reverse complement strand
CATGATAAGTTCGTGGTATCTGATGATAGAGATTCATCTAGTGTGACTATTCATAATAATGCTGGAACGATAACAACGGCTAATTTTATGGTAATTGGAAAATGGAAACGAATCTAAATTTGTTTTGATCGATAGATAAAAAAGTGAGGTGGAAAATGAAATATAATTTATTTGAAAAGGAAGCTGCTCCTACATGGGAACTAGCCAAAGAAAAATTAATAAAAAGCAAAACTACTACAAGGTACAATGGGGAATTTGAAACAATATTTCCCTATAACTACAATGAAAAAAATACTTTTGTGTATGAAGGGGAACTAACAGGACCATTTAGGATAGAAGAAGATTTTACTATCTATTTTTATAGTGACAGGGAGTGTATAGAACTTGGATATAGATTTCTAGGTGTAGGAGAGAAACTAGTTGGGGATAAGATTATCAATGTACCTTCTATAGGTCAATATTATGAATGGAAAGAAGAAAAATGGGTATATAATATCTCTCCTCATAAAATAGATCTTATTGCAAAAATAGAAAAGGAAAAGGATGAAATTCTTTCAGGTGGATTTCTATGGAATGGGAAGTACCAACAGAGGTGTAGAGCAGAAAAAGATTTGCCATATATCAGAGAAACACTGGAGAACTTTGAGTTAATACCTAACTATTCTTTGAAATGGTATTTTAGTAACTTACCGGAAGGATATAGTTTTAACAATAAAGAAGAATTTTTAGGACTTAGAAATGATGGAATGATTTTTATAGGAGACGTATTTAAAATTGAAAGTGAATTGAAACTTAAAATTAATTCTGCTAGAGCTATAGAGGATCTAGCGTTTAGCGTGGAAGAAGAGTACAATAAAGGCTTGGTAGGCTTTACCTTACCAAAATAGGAGGAGTCATTTTGGAATACAATATTACATTAGATTTAATAACATACATCATAGTTTTAATTGCATTCGGGACTATAGGAAGCTGTTATCAAGCATATAAAGACCAGGGAACTAGTAAGCCATTCTGGGCTAGGGTTATATGTGGAGCATTTGCAGGATCGGTTACAATGCTAGTTGTGTTTATGTTAGGACTAGAAGGAACCCAGGCTTTTATTCATTTTGGTATAGCAGCTCTTTTGGGTCTTTTATCTGAAAAAGGAGAAACAGGAAGAATAATAGAATTAATCTTTCATAGGGGAGGTAAAACATGAAAATATCCCAACAAGGAATAGACCTTTTAAAACATTTTGAGAATTATAAAAAAAGAGCTTATAAGTGCCCTGCTGGAGTTTGGACAATAGGTTGGGGATTTACTCGGATTAATGGAATAAAAGTCAAAGAAGGGGATACTATGACCTTAGAAGTGGCTGATGTAGAGCTAGAGAAGCAGTTAAGGACTTACGAAAATGTGGTAAGGAAGGCTATCATGGTAAAAAAGATAAATCAGAACCAGTATGATGCTCTAGTTTCACTTTGCTATAACATCGGAGGATCTAGTTTTAGAAAGTCTTCTATAGTCAAGTTGGTCAATAGTAGAAACTTTATAGGAGCCTGTAGAATCTTTAACCTATGGTCAAAGGTTGCTAAGAAGAGATCCAAAGGATTACTTAGAAGAAGAGTATCAGAAAGAAACCTGTTTTGTAGTTGGCCAGATCCAATTATAAAAATTGTACCTCAAGATTATTGTGAAACATATAGAAAGCTATAAGGAGAGTGGAAAATGAAAGAATTATTTACAAACCCATTAGTATTACAGATAGTATTTGGTATTATATTATTGGTTTTACCATCACCACTACTAAAGAAAACAGGGGATAAGGTAGGAGACGCAATTGAAGGTGTAGGAGGAGAAAAAGCTAGAGATGTAACTTATAAAGTGTTAATAGATTTTGCTGAAGGGCTGAAGAGCTCTAAGCATAATGGAAATATTAATTTAACGTCCAATGATCAAATAGATAGTGAGTTGGATAAATATAAGGTGTCGCTGGGTTTGGAGGACTCCAAATCAAAGGAAAAGGATTAGAGTTTAAGATAGATCCATGGAATCATAAGACTAAGTTATTTCAGTTTAAGATTTTTAGGAGGGCTAGGTCGATAAGGGAGTTGTTTTGGGGGTATTAGAGAATAGATTAAAAGGGATATTTTAAAAATATCCCTTTTTTTATAAAAAATAAATTATAGCAAGAAAAATAGAAATTTTTACAGGGTTGAGTTTTATTTTGTTGTTTTTGAAATGATCTGTTTAACTTTATAATCCAGAATTTATAAAAAAATTACAATAGACTGGATACATTATTTAAAACTTTAATTTCACAATTTTTTTAGGTCTTCCTACACCAGTAAAGGCCTCTTTTCCTGAAAGGATAGCATAATTATTATCTATTAATTTATTTAATATTCTTCTAGCACTTCTTTCGGTTAAAGATAGATAGTTTGAAATATCTTGAGTAGAAACTTCTTTATTCCCTGTTTGATTTATAACCTCTATTAACTTTGCTATATGAAGAGGATTTATTCTTGTAATCTCTGCTATTTTCAGAATTTTTATGTCTCTTATTTTTATGTCAAAAGATTCTTCTTTTTTATCTCCTATAGGTCCATTCATTAGGTCACCATCTTTTATATAAAGTGATGGTGAATTTTTTAATAGTGCTTTTTTTAATGCTTTTCTAGCCGACATTTCTGCTAAATAAGAACTAGCTCCATATCCAATCCCAGAAAATATTAAAAAATTATATTTTGATTCTTTTTTCATGATATTTAAAAATTTTGAAATACTAACTCTTCCTTTTAAAGAACCTCTAGTAGAAAAAATCATATACTCGTCCTTTCCAATATTTAATAAAGAGCCTTGAATCTCTTGAACATATTCTAAAAGTTCTAATTCAAATTTCCCCTTTTGTTTTAAAGTTTTGTATTGATGAAAAGAATCTCCTTTTAATATTAGCTTTATTACTTGTACAACAATACTTGAATGATGTATCATTTGAGTATTGATTTTATAAATTAATTTCTCTGTGTTTTCTCGGACTTTTAAACTTGTAGGATGAAGCCTAAAGACATTATAATTGTCTTCCTTTAATTCTTTATATACACTTCCAAAACCAGTAATAAATGTATTTATCTCATTTTCTAATTTATTTTTTTTGTGAAATTCAAGATATTCTTCTTCTGATATAGAAGAAGAATAAGGTAAAATTTTAATTTTATCGAAAGATACATCAAATTCTTCTAACATTTCATTTAGAGCAATTTTATTAACGACATCTATACTTATTTCTTTAGGAAATTGGTTAGATTTTTTTAGCTCCCAAAGGACTTTTAATATACTAGAGCCATCTCTAGCGATATATTCATATGGCTTTATTAACTCAAGATTTGTATTTAATATACTTTTCATTACACCTATTCCGGTAAAGATAATACCATCATTCTCCTGTTGGCAAATATCAAATGATTTATGTGCATCTTTTATTTTTTCCTCTGCGTATATACTTATTTCTATTTCTGGGAAAATATTATTCATAATTTTTTTTATTCTTAAAGCTGAATCTTCAGTTCCATTTATTCCTATTTTCATAAAATACTCCTATGTATACGTTAATATATATATAATAGTACATATTGTTATATTAATATAGTAAAAATTCCTTTTAAAATAACTATAGAGCTATTTTAAAAGGAATTTTATAAGTTTAACTTTCTATAATTTTGTTATTGGTTTCCATAAATTCTAGATAAGATTTTTTGGACATCGGTGCTTTAAAATTCTTTAAAATTTCCTTAGATGCTAAAGCATTGTCAAATAAAAGATCTACTATAGTTAGAGCCATTGCTTTTGCAGGTATTAAATAGGCTAAATCTTCATCGACTATCTTATAATTACTTGTGTGAAGTCCTCCTGAAATTCCTCCAATCATTGGATGAAGTGTTGGCATTAAGTGAGATACATCACCAAAATCAAATGATCCTGTAAAGTCTCCACCATCAACTATTTTGTCTTTTAATCCTAATATTTCTAAATTTTCTTTAAATATATTATCTAAAGCTTTATACCTTTTAATTGGTAGGTATCCTGGGATCTCTGTTATATGAATGTCAGCCCCTACTGCCATAGCCCCAGCTTTTAGGGCTCTATTTACTTTGTTATTTGAGTCTATCATCCCTTCGATAGTTCTTGCTCTTACATAAGATTCCATTCTTACATCTGCTGGGACTACATTAACAATGTCTCCACCTTTAGTAATAATAGGATGAACTCTTACTCTATCAGAATCTTTAAAAGTTTCCCTCTGAGCATTAATATTGTTAATAGCAAGCATGGCTGCATTTAGGGCATTGATTCCTTCGTGTGGAGCAGAGCCTGCGTGAGACTCTTTTCCTATAAATTTTATTTTTTTTCCTATAAAACCATTACTTTCAGGACCAACTAACGCTTTCATATCTCCTAAATCTAAAGAATGAAACATCATAGCAATATCTACATCATCAAAATATCCTTTTTTTATAAGTTCCTGCTTTCCACCAAAATATGTGATTTTACCTTCTTTTCTTAAGTTTTCTCTATATTCTAATTCTATAAATTCCTCAGCAGGAGTAGCAAGAATGTCAATTTTACCAACTAAATCACTAAGGATTCCAGATTCTTTCAATCCTAAAACTGCACCTAATAGCCCTGTTATCTGAATATTATGACCACACGCATGCATTCTTCCATCCTCTAGAGAATCAGGGTGATCTTTAACAACTACTGAATCTAGTTCTCCTAGAATTCCTATTGTAGGTCCTTTTTTACCAGTATCTAATGTTGTTTTACAGCCGGTTACTGCAATATTATTTTCCACATCCAATCCTATTTCTTCTAAAAATGTTTTTACTGTTTTTGTTGTTTTGAATTCTTTATAGCCGAGTTCGGGATTTGAATAAATTTCTTTACCTACCCTCAATATTTTTTCTCGCTGATTATCAATTACATCTATAACTTTTTTTTTTAATTCTTTTTTTGTCATTTTAAACCGCCTTTATTTATATTTTCCCTTGCATTGACAAAACTAATTGAGAGACAAGAGCAGAACCAAAGAATGTACTTGTGAAAACAACCATTGCAATAATTACTAATTTCCAAGATAGCTTTTTTAATAGATCTATTTTATTTCCAACAGAAACACCAGCAAATGCAAGAATAGGAGTTGTTGTTGCTAGAAATCCAACTTTATTTGTATAAGCCATAAACACATCTGAACCAGGTGTAGCTGGTAAACTAAAAAGTAATCCTAGTAAAGTCACCCAAGCAAATGCAGGGAAATTAAACGGTATAAAATGTTTTAATAATAGTCCCAAAGCTACTACTATAGAGATCAGAATCATTCCTGGAATAGCTTCTATAGGGTTAATACCATTACCTACCCACTGACCTATTAATACTAACATTGCTGAAATAACTATCATTTTACTATAATCATGAACTGTAATTTTATTTATCACCTTATTTACCTCCTTTAGATCTTAGTTTATTTATCTTGTCATAATACCAATTAGTAAATGGAATAGCTAAAAATATAACTGAATAAATACCAGTTACACCAGTCAACATATTACTTGTAGCTGCATAAGCTAAGACTGTATCTTTCATTTGTATTGGGACAGATGCTGCTAACGCACTTGATGATGCTGCCATCATACTTCCACTACCCACTCCTGTTGCCATTGCTAATGCATACGGATGTATTCCTGTATTTATTGCTAATGATCCTAAAAATCCAAAGAAAATTGTTCCTATAACTGTCCCTACCATATAAGTACCAAGAACTCCGTTTCCTTCGGGGGAATCCATTCCATATTTTTCTCCAATTACACCTAAAGTTGGTTCTCTACAAATGCTTACACAAGCTCCAATTGTTTCCCTTTTCAGACCAAACATTATAGCTAAAGGTACTGCTATTACAGGTGTCATTAAATTACCTAGTTCTTGAAGTAGCAGTGCAGGTCCAGCTTCAATTACCTTTAAGATATTGGGACCTACTAACGTCCCGTATTTTACTCCTAAAAATAGCAGAGAGATCATTACAAAACTCGCCGACTTTTTTATTTCTTCCTCTCCAATTAATTTTTTTAACAGACCAATTTTATTCCCTAATACTTTTGGTGTAACTAACATCCCAATAATTACAGCATAAAGCATTGGTAATAAGACTAGTTTCCCTGGTCCTAAAGCAAATGATTTTGCTCCAATTAATTCACATACAACAATTATTACAATTATTGTAAAAACTAATTTTGATAAATTCTTCATAAATTCCCCCTATTTTAATTTCGGACTTAAATGGTAATGTCCATTATGGTAATTTATATAACATTTAATACTATTAGTCAAATTTTATTTCCATTTCAAAACATATTTTCACTTTTTCATCTAATTAAAAAAAGTCTATCAAATTAAAATAGACTTAATATATATAATTTAAGACAACTTCACAGACAATAAAAAATTATTGATCTCCTACTCCTCCGCATAAAATTCAATAGCTTTATTCTTCATTTCATCAATATTTCTAAATTCAGTATATGTTCTAATTATTCCCTGTGCAAATTCTTCTTTTGTTACTCCTTTTTTAGGGCCAGTATCAAATTTACTTTCAAATTCTTCTAGAGATTTTACAGAGGAATAATTTTTGAAAAATTCATCTGTTAACAGATCCTCGGTAGAAATAGCTCCTTCATCTAACATTTTCATAACACCTTTAATTGCAGCTTTACTAGACATTTAATACCTCCATTTAAAATTAAAATTTTAATAAATACTAATTATATATACCTATAAAATATCATTTGTTACGATATGTTTAAAATGCTCTCCTGTGCTTTGGAGCTCCTTAATAAAAAATTTTGGATGAGCTTCATAATCTTCTAACTTTTCTATTGGAAGCCAATACATAAATTCTCTTACTCCACCTGTTGTAGAGCTATTGCTTTTTAATTCTTTGGTTCCTTTAGGTTTCATTAAATAATAGAAGCAGAGTTCGTGGCATTTTAACCCTTTTTTTAGTGTTCCACCATCACCTTCAAAAAAATTCTCATGGATGAAGGCAAGTCTTTCAATTTCATACGCTACTCCTGTCTCTTCTAAAACTTCTCGTCTCACTGCATCTTCTGTGGATTCGCCTATTTTTACTCCCCCACCTACAGTATAGTAATAACTATCATTTTCATTTTTAGCAAAAAGGATATTTCCATCTTCAATAATTATAGCTGCTGCTCTATATCTAAATTTTTTATCATATGTCACTAATTCACAATCCATGAATCCTCCTAATTTTTTTCTTCCTACAGATCATTAATAACCTTAACAACTCTTCCACACTCATGATACACATCGCCATCTCTTAAAATTAATGGCATATAGATATTATTATCACTGATTAAAATGTTCTCGTTCTCAGTTCTCCTAATTCTTTTAACAACTGCTCCTCCATCGATAATAAAGGCTCCTATACTTCCATCAGGGATCTCTACATCTTTTTTGATAATAATTATCGAATGATTTTTTATTGTGGGCTCCATAGAGTCACCTACCACTTTAACTGAAAAGTAAAGATGGGGATTCTTTAGTTCAGGGATAACAATATAATCTATAGCATCTCCTGGTTCATACCCACATCCAGCAGATATAGATTCATATAAAGGAATTTTAACTGTAGGCATCATAAGAGCTAGATCTATTTCCTCTAGAGTTGTTATTGTTTCTTCTTCTTCTAAATAACCAACTATTATATATAATTCCTTATAGTCTATTTTTAAACCCTTTGCAATTTTTTTTAATAAATATGGATTTATCTTTTGAACCTTTCCATTTTCTAATCTAGAATATAGTGATGTTTGAATATCACTATTCATACAAAATTGATTTAATCCATAATTTTTACTCTCTCTTTTATTTTTTATAAAATTTCCTAATTTTATTCTCATTTCTTCAGATACGATATAATCGTTCATGTTACTCACCTCATTTATATTTATTATACCTAATTCTATTGACACTTGTGAATAACTTTGTAAAAAAACATTGACAAACGATAATAAGGTGGGGTAAACTTCTAATAACAAATCAGTATAAATAAAAGGAGGAATATCATGACATTATCAGATGTAAAAATAAGAGCTATTAAACATAATATGACAATGACTGTTTTAGCTAGTAAAATAGGATATTCTAGGGAGTGGATGTATAAAAAAATAAAAGAAAATGATACTGAATTTATTAAGAAAATTAAAAATATTTTACCCTAAACATTATCGTTAGTGAATGACAATAAAGAAAATATTCACTTGAAGGATAAGTGATTTTATCATGTATTTAGATAATTTAATTTTAAGAATAGGGTAAAAGATAGAAATCATAAAAAAATAGGATTCAAATCAAGTTCTAAATTATACAGCTCACAAACTCCTAATTTAATAAATTTTTTTACATTTGCCAATATAACCTCATCAGTTATGAAATGTTTGTTTGCATGTACACGTCAGTTTGACAACTAGTGGGCTGTATTATTTAGCACTTGATGCTAAAAACTGTTTAGGGAGCTCTTAGGAGTTCCCACCCCCTGAAAGAATATATAAAAAAAAGGCCTTTAAGCCTTTTTAATAACTTTACTTAATATCGGTGAGCTTTCTCAATAGTATGAATTGAATTTTTAGAAAGAATAATTTTATGATCTTTACTATTAGGATATTCAATTGTGATAAATCCTTCTTTTTCAGAAATGATTTTTACACTTTTATACTTATGACCAGTTTCAACACTGAGATTGTTAGTAGTTATGTCTACTAAATCAAAACCAGTATCTTTAATGTAATTTAACATATTTAACCCCCTTTAAAATCTGAATAGTATGGTTTAATACGAACTTATTGAACTGTACCATTGAGACTTTAAATGTAGGAGGTAGTCAATGAATATTTTTTCAAAACAAGTTCTTTTCTATACATTGTTCAGTATTAATCTTGGTCTTCGGAAAATATATTTAGTTTTAATTGGGGCTCCAGTGATGAGTCGATTTGATAGGATGTGGTTTCTGATGTTTGACTGTTGGTTTTGGCTAATAATTCTGGATTTGATTCTTGAATTTTTGAAATCACGTAAGGGATAAAAGAAAAAGGGAGGTGCATTATGAAAGAAAAACTAATAATTACTACAGTAATTATTATTGCTACCTCAATTTTTTTATCAATTATTTTAAATTTTATTTATAAAATGATAGTCATAAAATCTCTAATAGAAAAAGAATTTAAATCATCAAACTTAGAATTGAAAGTTTCAGAAAAATTTATTTTAGAAGAACTTAGTGATGAAGATATACAAATTACTAAAAAATTTAGTCGATTGATCAATGGTGATAATAATTCCAATAATTGTTGCAATATCTGCCAATGTGGTAAAACTTACTTTAATTTTTTTAGTATTTTTTCTAAATTTCAAAGGGAAGATATTAAAAAATCCAGTGAAAATTAACTGATTAAAGTAATGAATCCAGGAAAAAGGGTTATAGAAGTCTTTTTTCTTATTTTCAATCAAATTATCATATTCTCCGATAGATTTTTGAGTATTGCTGAATATAGAATAACAGCATCTTTGTAATTCTTTTCTTTCATAGGATAAATTTCCCCATATTTTGTCTGTGACTTCATCGTAAGTTGATATAGGACAATAAAAAGAAGCTTCATAATACTTGCTACGATTTAATTGTAAAAAATTCATAGCAATTGCTCTATCTTCAATAGATAATTTTTTATCGACGATCATACCAAGATTCTCTGAAATGGTTTCTAAAAAAATAATTCGTTTTTGATACTCTTGGATATCAAAAATTATCTTTATAAATCCAATTATAAAGATAGGAAAAAATATTATGTAATTCATTTGTGTCCCCCTTTAAACTCTAAATAGTATGGTTCAATACTCGCCTTTGAAACTTTTATTGAACTGTACCATTGAGAC
>NZ_JBATVM010000080.1:0-1698 GCF_049671765.1 Psychrilyobacter sp. | reverse complement strand
AGCAAGGGTAGAGTTTGACGATACTCCTGGAGAAATATCTAAACCTTTACAAGTTTTAACAGATCATACAAATACAGAAAGAAGCTATTCAATGCCAAGTGTGAAAGAAAATGTGGTTTGTATTTTTTTACCTGGTTCAGATGAAGGGTTTGGTTTCATATTAGGGAGTTATTCAAGTAAAAAGAACCTTCCTAAAGATACCGGTAAGATGAAATATATTGTCTTTCCAGATGGGACTAAGATCAAATATAACTTTGAAACACATTTATTAGAAATTGACTGTGTAGGAGACATAGATATAAAAGGAGCTAATAATATAAATATATCTTCTAAAAATATAGTGATGACTACTGATAAACTAACTATCAATGCCAAAGCTACCTCTATTGCAGGAACTTCATTAGATATAAATGCAGTTACAACAGCTAAAAATATCACGGCAAAAGAAGTAGGAGTAACTAAATTAACCACTCCTAAGGGAGATGTAGATATGCATAAACATAAAGATGCAGAAAATAGACCAACTACAGTACCACAATAATAATTTTTTACATAATAAAAGCCCTGATAAAGTCAATCAAGGCTTTTACTAAAAGGAAGTTCCAAAAACAATGAATTAAAACTACACGACCTAATGTATTATTCACTATAAATCACAAAAAATCAAATTTATTTTAACTTTTTTAATTAAAATTTAATCAAAGCCTTAACTCTAGGGAAATTAAGGCTCTAAAAGGAAAATATATGTATGAATATATATAATCAATATATTATGCCTTATAAAATTAAAAAAAACAAATTTATTTAATAAAAATTTAAGAAATAAATATATATCAATTAAAGAAAATCGAATGAAATAAAAAAGACAAGAAAAATCCCTGTCTTTAACAAACAATTTTGAGGCATTGATTGCTTATTTGTAGTATTCCCTATAAATTTATAAAAGTCAAATTTTAAATATATATTTCGCGAGTAACGAAATCGAGGTGAGCAAATGATAGGAAAATTAGGAGATATTTGGGTTGTATAAAGATACAAAACAAGACTAGCTACAGAAACAGAGTAAAAAACAACAATGGACTTTGACAATTTAATATCTGAGGAAATTTATATACGATTGAAATTTTATAAATCTCTTTACTAAATAATGAAAATCATAGTATTCTATAAAAGTAGCAAGGGAGGTGATACTTGATGTGGATATCAATTCTTGTAGCTTTAATTGCAGTCTCACCACAAATTTCAAAAGAAGTTCGTGCATGGATTGACTGGTTTGAAGCTAGGAAGTGATCACTAAAGGATAGAAGCTGCAACTTCTATCCCTTGCTTAAATTTTAAAATGAGGAGGTTTGATTTTATGAACATAAAATTAACAATTATTTTAGTTTTAGCATTATATTTAATTATTGGAGTGATTAGTCCTACTATAAGAAATTATTTTAAATTTAAAGAAGGTGAAGAATTAGAAAAAAATATAGGTGGATTTATTATAAAAAAATTATACAAAAAATAAAAGAGAGAAAGGCTGCAACCTCTCTCTCTTTCTGTAGCAAGTTGTTGATACTCAATTCTCAACATAATTATAATCCTAAATTTAGAAAAAGTCAATAAAATCATATAACAAATTCAATATATAAGTTGCCTCAGATATTAAATGTCTGAGGCTTTTTTTATTTCGCGACTAACGAAATCGAGGTG
>NZ_JBATVM010000079.1:0-1938 GCF_049671765.1 Psychrilyobacter sp. | reverse complement strand
ATAAACAACTATTTAAAAATATCTCTTTGGACCTCTATCTAGGTGAAAAACTAGGTATTATAGGATCTAACGGCAGCGGTAAATCTACCCTATTAAAGATGATCTTAGATGAAGCAGAGGGCATCACTCTAGGAAGCAACTTAAAGATAGCTTATCTCGATCAAAATCTTACATTTGTAGATTATCAGTCTACTCTAATTGATGTTTTTAGAAATGAAAGTATTATCAAAGAGTCTGATTTACATAGAAGTCTCGCAAAATTTCATTTTTATAAGGACGATTTAAATAAAAAAATTGAATCTCTTAGTGGTGGAGAAAAAGCTAGATTAAAATTAGCCATCATGATAAATAATGGATTTAACCTTCTCATATTAGACGAA
Organism: Psychrilyobacter sp.; assembly: GCF_049671765.1. Classification (NCBI taxonomy): domain Bacteria; kingdom Fusobacteriati; phylum Fusobacteriota; class Fusobacteriia; order Fusobacteriales; family Fusobacteriaceae; genus Psychrilyobacter; species Psychrilyobacter sp. The sequence goes on along the minus strand of NZ_JBATVM010000079.1, from coordinate 1,558 downwards.
CCTACAAATCATCTAGATCTACATTTTAAAGAAGTTTTAGAAGAAACACTTGATTCATTTAGTGGAACTCTTTTATTCATTTCCCACGATAGATATTTTTTAAATAAGATTGCAAATAGGATTGTTGAATTAAAGAATCAAACTTTGTATGATTATCCAGGTAATTTTAATTATTATTTAGATCAAACTTCAGAAGTGGTCGTAGAAGTTGTAAAAAAAGATAAAGTGGATACAAGAATTAGGGATAATCAAAAAGAAAAAAATGATCAGCGTCGATTAAAAAAATTAAAAGATCTCGAAATAAGATTTTTAAAAACACTTGATAACTTAGAGATTGATATTTCCTTAAATCAAAATGATTATACAAAATTAGGTGATTTAATAGAAGAAAAAGAAAAAAATGAAACAGATTATGAAAATTTATTAGAAGAGATGTTTGAATTAGAAGAGCTTTTAGGATAAGAGCTCTTCTTTTGATCACAAATTACACGAAAGATACCCTTTACTGCTACAACACGGAAGTTTTCAAAATCATATTTTGGGGCACTGAGATTCACTGAGAATCAGATAAGAGTTTCACTGAGCTTTCTCCATATTTTTTTTCTTCCCCTCCTCTGTGTATCTCTGTGTCCAATATTTTTTCTCTCATTCTTTTAATTTTTAATTCTCAACTATCAATTTTCAATTGCTCTATTCTCTTTTAATCTATTTTTTTGTAAAAAAAAAGCGATAGAATAAATCTATCGCTTAACTTTTCAAATAAAGAAATTATACAGTTTCGATGTTTGAAGCTTGAGGACCTTTAGCACCTTCAGTGATTTCGAAAGTTACTTCTTCGCCTTCTTTTAAAGTCTTGAATCCTTCTTTGTTGATTTGAGAAAAATGTGCGAAGTAGTCGTTTCCATCTTCAGCTTGGATAAATCCAAATCCTTTATCGTCATTAAACCATTTAACTGTTCCTTTTAACATGTGTGTTACCTCCGTAAAATTTTAATACAGTAAAGCTTTCTCAAAATCCATTTAACTTCAATCCCAGAAGGGCTTCTTACTCAATGAAACTTTTGTTAACTTCCTGTTACTTTCTATATAATACTATGACCTTTAAAGTTTGTCAAGTGTTTTCACTTTTTATACTAAAAATAAATTGTACTTATTAATGTCATTCCTATTTAAATACGCCTTGACATGAAGCCCATCATCTAAATATTCATGTTCTATAATTTTAGTGTTCTCCAATATATAATTAGCCATAGATCCACTTTCAAATGGAATAATCAAATTTACAATTTTATAATCCTTCATTATCGTTTCCTCAATTCTAGAGATTAAACAGTCCAATCCATCTCCATTTAAGGCAGATATAGGAGTTGTTGTTTCTAGTGGATCAATAATTTCTAACATTTTTTCAGGATCTAACCGATCTTTTTTATTTTGAACTATTATGTATGGAATTTCTTGTGCTCCTAATTCTTTTACTACGTTTTTAGTAACTTTTAGTTGATGTTCATATTCCTCATTGGACACATCCACAACATATAAAAGTAGATCAGCTTCTTTA
>NZ_JBATVM010000078.1:0-6757 GCF_049671765.1 Psychrilyobacter sp. | reverse complement strand
TCACAAAAAAAGACAGTCCAATTCAATTATTGGACTGTCTTTTTTTTATTTAATTCTTTTTATAAGTTGATTTTTTATCTCTTCTAAGCTTACTTCTTGTTCATTTAAAAGGACTAAAAGATGGTATAAAAGATCATTTGCTTCATATACTAGTTCTAATTTATCAGGATTTTTAGTAGCAATGATTACCTCTGTGCATTCTTCTCCTACTTTTTTAAGTATCTTATCAACGCCAGATACCCCAATATCTGCAATGTCCTTTTCAACATATATAGGTACCTCACTAGGCTTCACCCAAAAATACCTCACTTTATTTTTTTCAAAAGATCGTATGATTTGTTTCCTAATCTGCCCTTAGGCAATGCTATATTTATATACATGATGTTACTCATTTTTTCCGACGAATCATCGGAAAATTCCGAGTGAATATGATAATCAAACATTGTCTTCCTCCTATTTTTTAATAAAATAATAACATATAACATCAATAAAAAGCAATGTGATACTGTATCTATATAAAACAAATATATAAAAAAGCTTGACATAATCAAATCACATCTGATATCATATTTTAAATTAAAAAATAAACCACAAGGAGGAACCATTATGTTAATCAGGAATAGTAGGATAAGGAAAATAAAACCCAATAAACCTATCATTCTAAAATGGCTTGATTAACCTGATAATTTTTTGTGCAAAGATTTGGAAATTTGATATTTCCAATGAGTATATAAAAAGTTCATTAACAAGCCGGCAATTAATATTGTTGGCTTTTGTTTTAAGGAAAACCTGGTATAAGCCCGTTTAAAAAGCTTATACCAGGTTTTTTATTTATAAAAATTCTAAAAATATTTCGAGGAGGAACACAAATGCTAAGGAAAAACTTCAAAAGGAGCAAATCATATAATTTAATATTTTTTTATAACCGGTAAAAACTTTGTCGATTCCTAGGAGTCTGCCAAATTTTCGGTAGGCTCATTTTTTATACAAAAAAATAGGCTAAAACAGTTAAAAATAGGGATTTAAAGTAAAATTAGTTCATAAATTGGAGGGGGAAAACACATGAAAAATGTCGGAATATTAGGAGCTACAGGATATGCAGGTCAACAACTTTTAGGTTTATTGAGAACTCATCCTCATATAAAAATAAAATTTATTGCATCTCATAGTTATGTGGATCAGGAATTTTCTAAGATCTATGAAAATTACTCCCATGAATTTGATAAAGTCTGTATTTCAAATATACAGGTAGAAGAAAACCTAAGTAAAATAGATCTTCTCTTTATAGCCCTACCCCATGGAAAAGCCTTTGAAATATCAAAGAAAGCCTTGGATCTAGGAGTGAAAGTAGTAGATCTAGGAGCAGATTTTCGCCTGAACCACCAAAAAGTCTATGAAGAATGGTATAAAGTTCCCTGTAAAGAAAAAGATCTATTATCTCAAGCAGTGTATGGTCTTACTGAATTAAACAGAGAAAAGATAGTTAATAGTAATCTTGTAGCAAATCCAGGATGTTACCCCACAGCAAGTTTATTAGGAATAATTCCACTATTAAAAAATAACCTTATCGATACAGATTCTATTATCATCGATGCAAAATCTGGAGTAAGTGGTGCTGGTAGAAGTGCTTCAATTTCTAGCCTTATGTGTGAATGCAGTGAATCAATAAAAGCATATGCTGTTGGAACACATAGACATACACCAGAAATAGAACAAGAGGCTAGTAAAATCAGTGGAAAAGAGGTTACTCTTACATTTACCCCTCATCTAGTCCCTATGAATAGAGGAATCTTATCAGTTATCTATGCAAAACTTAAAAAAAATATCGATGAAAAAGAGTTAAAAAAGATATATTTAGATGAATATAAGAAGGATAAATTTATAAGAATCAAAGATACCCTACCTGAGACAAGGTGGGTAAAGGGGAGTAATTATTGTGATATTTCTGTAAGAGTAGATAAAAGAACAGGAAGGGTAATAGTTATGTCAGCAATAGATAACCTCATGAAGGGTGCAGCCGGTCAAGCAATACAAAATATGAATTTAATGTTTGGATTTGAGGAAACTAAATCGATAGATTTCATCTCTATCTTCCCTTAAATCAAATTAAACTAAAAGGAGGTGAGGAATGATTAAGCTTTCTACAATTAGTGAAAACAAAGATAAAGATAAAAATATAGATCTCATAAAAAAAAATGAGTTATCAGAGTTTAAAAACATGCAATTAAGGCTATTATTGTAAATACCAATTTATTTAAAGGAGAGTGGTAAATCATGAAATTACTTATAGGAAAAACTATAACAGATGTCAGTGGAATAACAGCTAGTGGAGTATCAGGTGGACTAAAAAGAAGTGGTAAAAAGGATCTTTGTGTTATTTATTCAGAAGGACAGCCTGTAGCCTCAGCTGTATTTACAAAAAATAAAGTAAAAGCAGCTCCCATAGTGATGAATATGGAACATATTAAAAATTCCACCACCAAGGTAGTAGTAGTCAACAGTGGAAATGCAAATGCTTGCACCGGTAAAAAAGGCCTAGAAGATGCCAACGCCATGGCCGAGCTTACTGCAAACATATTGGGAGTAGACAAAAAAGAGGTGATAATACAGTCGACTGGAATTATAGGTGTGCAGCTAGACATGGAAAAAATAGATTTTGCCATAAAAAAAGGCTGTGAAAACTTGTCTACCCAAGGAGGACAAGATGCAGCTATCGCCATGTTAACTACAGATACATCAGAAAAGAAAATTGCTGTTTCCTTTGAGATAGATGGGAAAGAGATAATGTTAGCTGGAATAGCCAAAGGATCTGGAATGGTTCATCCAAATATGGGAACTATTCTTTCAACCTTGGTTACAGATTTAAATATCAGTAAGGATATGCTCAATCTAGCATTTAAAGATAGTGTGGATATGTCTTATAATATGATCTCTGTAGATGGGGATACTAGTACTAATGATATGGCTATGGTTATAGCAAATGGATTGGCAGAGAATAAAAAAATTGAAACTGTAGGAGAAAATTTTGAAAAATTCAAAGATGTCTTAGTCTATATCAATATAGAACTAGCTAAACTTATAGCTAAAGATGGGGAAGGAGCTACTAAACTTATAGAGGTAGAGGTAAAAAATGCCCAAACTTTAGAAGATGCTAGAATATCTGCAAAATCAGTTATCAGATCAAATCTTACTAAGTGTGCTTTCTTTGGTGCTGATGCAAATTGGGGTAGAATCCTTTGTGCAGTGGGTTATTCAGACGCTGAATTTGATCCTAATAATATAGATATTTCATTTGTTAGTAATGATGAATCTATTCAAATAGCTAAAGATGGTATGGGAGTAAAATTTGATGTAGATAAAGCCAAAGAAATATTACTCAAATCAGAAGTTAAAGTAGAGATTGACTTAAAAAATGGTAAGTATTCAGCTACAGCTTGGGGTTGTGATTTAACCTACGATTATGTGAAAATTAATGGGGCATATAGAACGTAAGGAGGAAAAGAAATGGAAGACGTTAAGATATTGTCTCAAGCACTTTCCTATATCATGGAATTTCATGGGAAAACTGTGGTTATAAAATATGGTGGGAATGCCATGAAGGATGAAGAGACCAAGGAAAAAGTTATAAGAGATATAGCACTTTTAAAATATGTTGGAATGTTTCCTGTTGTTGTTCATGGAGGAGGCCCTGCAATAAATGATATGCTCGGTAAATTGAATAAAAAATCTGAATTTAAGATGGGAAACAGGGTGACAGATAGAGAAACCATAGAAATAGTGGAAATGGTTTTAGGTGGAAAGGTCAATAAGGAAATTGTCTCCCTTTTAAATAAAAATGGTACCAGAGCTGTAGGAATTACAGGTAAAGACAGTAATATGATCATGGCAGAAAAAAAATATATAGATATAGGTGGTGAAAAAGTAGATATAGGTTATGTTGGACAAGTAAAAAAAATAGATACTAGTATCATAGAGAATTTTTTTAAAGCAGGAATAATACCTGTAATAGCACCTCTAGGAACAGATAAAGATGGTAATACCTACAATATAAATGCCGATTATGTAGCAGGAGAGATAGCTAGTGCACTAAAAGCTACCAAACTTATATTGATGACTGATATAGATGGACTTTATAGAGAGTTAGAGGATAAAAGTAGTTTCATAAAGGAGATTGATATTTTAGAGGTTATCCAACTTATTCAAGATAAAACTATCTGTGGAGGAATGATTCCAAAAGTAGAATCATGTGTATCTGCTTTGAAAAACGGTGTGGGAAAAGTGCATATTTTAAACGGTGAGAAAGAACACAGTCTCTTAATGGAGTTATTTACCAAAGATGGTATCGGGACTATGATTATAAATGGCTAATTCTAGAGAATTTTAAAGAAAAATAAAGGAGGTTAAGATGTTAATAAATACTTACAATAGACCCGATAAAAATTTTATATCGGGAAAAGGTATGAAACTATATGATGAATCTGGTAGCGAATATTTAGATCTCGTATCTGGAATTGCTGTAAATTCACTGGGTCATTGTCATCCTGAGATGATAAAAACTATAAAAAAACAAAGTGAGAAGCTACTCCATATTTCAAACCTTTATCATACTACCGAACAATATGAATTAGCTAAAAAACTGGTAGAATTGAGTGACCATGATAAAGTATTCTTTTGTAATAGTGGAACTGAGGCTATAGAAGCTGCCTTAAAAATAGCTAGAAAATATGGAAAAGTAAAAGCTTATGGGAAAAGTAAGATCCTTTATATGAAGGATTCTTTCCATGGAAGAACCATGGGAGCTCTTTCTGTAACGGGACAACCTAAATATCAAAATGAATTCAAACCACTGATAGGAGGGACTGAAGAATGTGAATTCAACAATATCAATAATGTTATTAAAAAGATGCCTGGAGCTTGTGCAATCATAGTTGAACCTATCCAAGGGGAAGCTGGTTTAATAAAGGCAGATATTGAATTTTTAAAAAAATTAAGAGAACTTTGCGATAAATGGAATTGCTTACTTATATTTGATGAGATCCAGTGTGGAATAGGTAGAAGTGGAAGTTTCTTTGCCTATGAAAAATTTGGTGTTATCCCTGATGTGGTCTGCATGGCAAAGGGCCTTGGAGGAGGAATCCCTATAGGAGCAGTCCTTGTCAATGAAAAAGCTAATATTTTTGTTCCTGGTGATCACGGGACTACCTTTGGAGGGAATGCATTCAGTTGTGCTATCGCAAATACTGTTTTAACAGAACTTGTTTATAAGGGTATCCTTGATGGAGTAGATAAAAAATCAAAACTTCTAAAAGAAAAGTTAGAACTTCTAAAAGAAGAATTTAATCTTATAGAAGAGGTGAGAGGAATTGGACTATTACAGGGACTAAAATTAAACGAAAACCCTAGTAATTTTATAAAATATGCACTAGAAAATAATGTGCTTTTAGTTGGAGCTGGAGATAATGTATTGAGAGTCATTCCACCTCTTAATGTAAAAGAAATCGAAATTGAGGAAATTTATATCGTATTAAAAAATATATTTAAGGAATTTAAGGGGGAAAAATGATAAAAAATAAAAATTTTTTAAAATTATTAGACTATAGTACAGAGGAATTTAACTACCTTTTAGAGCTTTCATCTAAATTAAAAAATGACAAAAAAAATGGAATAGAAAAGAAACATCTTTTAGGAAAAAATATTGTTCTTATCTTTGAAAAGGATTCTACTAGAACTAGATGTGCATTTGAAGTAGGAGCTATGGATCAAGGAGCTAATGTAACATATCTAGGGCCTTCTGGAAGTCAGATTGGGAAAAAAGAATCTATAGAAGACACTGCTAGAGTTTTAGGTAGCTTTTATGATGGTATTCAATATAGAGGATATGCTCAAGAGACTGTAGAAATATTAGGAAAATATGCAGGAGTACCTGTATGGAATGGTCTTACAGATGAATTTCATCCAACACAAATATTGGCAGATTTTTTGACTATTAAAGAAAAATATGGGAAATTAATGGGAATAAAAATGGCATATCTTGGAGATGGCAGAAACAATATGGGAAACTCTCTAATGATAGGAGCAGCCATGGTTGGTATGGATTTTAAAATTGTAGCTCCTATAGATCTTTTTCCAGAAAAAGAATTAATAAATAAAGCGCAAGAAATTGCTAAAACTACAGGTGCTAAACTTACCTTCACTGACTCTTTGGAAGATGGTGTGACTGATATAGATGTAGTATATACAGATGTATGGGTGTCTATGGGAGAGGACCCAGGAGTTTGGAAGGAAAGAATAGAGAAATTACTTCCATATCAAGTAAATAAAAATCTTATGGATATGACTGCAAAAGATTCTATTTTTTTACATTGTCTACCTTCATTTCATAATCAAAAAACAGTTTTAGGAAAAGAAATTTTTAAAAAATTTGGTATTATAGAAATGGAAGTTACGGGTGAAGTTTTTGAAGGAAAAAAATCTATTGTATTTAAACAGGCAGAAAATAGATTACATACAATAAAAGCAATTATGGTTGCAACATTAGCATAAAGACCTGATTTTATTAATAACTTGGAGTGTATAAAAAAACCTGTAGACTTTAACACTTCTTTTATAGTGTCTAGTTTACAGGTTTTGGTGGGTCTATCCCGAATTACGTGTACATTCAATTCCTAACTACTAGAGGAGAGCTGTTAAAACGGCTCTTTTTTTACATATATTTTTCTACTTGTTCTGGATAAATTATCACTAACATTCTTAATAT
>NZ_JBATVM010000077.1:0-1558 GCF_049671765.1 Psychrilyobacter sp. | reverse complement strand
AATGAAAGGGATTAAATATGATCCTATCATATCTGGAAAGAGTTCTGCTAAATTTATACAGGGCAATGATGCAATAGAGCTTGCAACCCTCAAGAAAGAAGAATTACTTATAAAGGCAAAGAGAGCTGATGAAATTGCAGATAATATATATAACACTGTCCTTGAATTAAAGAATGAGAAAAATGGAGAGGAATTATTTAATGTTATTGATCTAAGATATTTTAAAAATAAGAAGTTTGAGGAAATAAAAAAAGAGATCCCAGAGATAGAAATTTGTACGATCTATAGGAGAAGGAAAGAAGCTCTAAGGATACTTGAAGATAAATACCTATGGGCAGTAAATGTAGTAATATAGCCTCTAAAATAGGAATGATAGTAAATTGATAGCAAATTGATAGTGTATTGATAGTAAAAGGGCTAAATTTATATGTTATAATTATAGTGGGTTAAATAGGTAAACTTATTTAGACCTCACATAAAAAAATATTTGATGCTTGGACTCGATCCAGCATCTAGCCCTTAGGGGCTTTTTTAATTTCCTTTAACTTATACTGGAATATATTTTATTTTAACTATCAATTTTACATTTTTAAGCAGATGTTAAACTGGTGTTTAGGATTAAGTATAGCCCTTTAAAATAAATGGATTTAAACGAATGGCGAGTTATACAGACTATGTATTATGTAAAACTCAAAGGGGCAAAAAGAGAAGAAAAGAGGTGATGAAGTGAAAGCAGTAGATCCAATAAGAAATTATGAAGAAATAAATGAGTTTGAAGAGAAAATGAGAACAATAGGAGAAAGAGAACATATTTTATTTTTACTTGGTATTTATACTGGACTAAGAATTTCAGATCTCTTAAAATTGAAAGTTCAAGACGTTAGAAATAAAACTCATTTAATTTTACAAGAACAAAAGACTAAGAAAATGAAAAAGGTATTTATCAATAGGTACTTAAAGACAGAGTTAAAAAAATACATTACTGGTAAGAGTAGTAATAATTTTTTAGTTCAAAGTAGAGAAGGACAGAATAAGCCTCTATCAAGACAGAGAATATGGCAAGTTTTAAAGAAAGTATCAAAAGAGATAGGATTAGATAGTATTGGCTGTCATACTCTTAGAAAAACATTTGGTTATCACTATTACAATAAAACAAAAGATGTTGTGTTCTTACAGGAGTTATATAACCACTCAAGCCCTGCTATTACACTTAGGTATATTGGAACCAGTCAAGATTTAAAAGATAAGGCAATCAACAATATGGACTTTAGGAGAAAATAATGGCTATAAAAATAAAATGTGATTATTGTGGGAAAAAGATTATATATGGAGAGAGTTGTTCCTGTGATGGGAAGAAGCAAGCAAGGGCAAAACAACAGAAGTATTACAATAAAAATAATAGAAGTAGAAATATTGAAAAGTTTTATTATTCCACCAGATGGCGAAAGATTAGAGAACAATGTAAATTAAGATACTATGGACTGGATCTATATGAGTTCTATAAGTATGGGAATATTTCTCAGGGATCATTGTCACATCATATCATAGAGTTCACAGA
>NZ_JBATVM010000076.1:0-5108 GCF_049671765.1 Psychrilyobacter sp. | reverse complement strand
TCTATTAATTATATGAACTTAACTCTTATTGATGGAAAAGAGGGAGACAAATTAGTAAAAGAATATATAAAAATTTTAGGAGAAAATAAATGAGAAAAAAATTGATTCCAATTACCGTATTTTTACTTTTATGGGCTGGAATCTCCACAAAGGTCTCTCCTTTGGTGCTACCTTCACCTCTACGGGTTTTTCATACCTCATTATCTTTACTCCAAAATAATTATAATGAGATCTTGATTACCTTAGGTCGATTAGGTATCTCTCTGATTTTTACCTATCTTATAGGAATGCTTTTGGTTTTAGGAATTGTTTCTTCTAAAAATCTTAAGATCTTTATCTATCCAATACTACTTTTTATGCAGAGTACTCCTATAATTTCTTGGATCTTACTGGCGTTAATTTGGTTTGATAGTAAATATATACCTATTTTTATAATTTGTATAAATACTATCCCAATTTTGGTATTAAATATTGTCAGTGGGATGGAAGGGATAGATAAAAAAATCTTAGAGATGGCAAGTATATACAATATATCTAAAAAGGATTGTTTCTTTAAAATTCAACTTCCATCCCTTATCAGATATCTTCTTCCTGCTACCGAAATCATCCTTGGTTCTTCATTTAAGGTGATCATCATGGCAGAGGTCATCTCTAGAGTAAGTGGTGGAATTGGAAATGGATTAAACATAGGATGGTTAAATATAGAAACAGATACAATTTTAGGTTGGACTCTTATAATATATATCTTAAGTTTTCTCATTTCAAAATTAATTTTAATATCCTTAAAAAATAAATTTAGGAGGTATTTATGATTGAGTTGAAAGATCTTTCTCTGACTTTTGATGGAGAAAAAATCTTGGATAATATCACATATAAATTTAAAAAAAACAAAGTCACTGCAATCTTAGGTCCCTCTGGTGGTGGGAAAACTAGCCTCTTTAATATTATTGCGGGCCTTGAGATAAATCATACTGGAGAAGTAGTTAAAAAATTTGAAAATGTAGGCTATATATTTCAGGAAGACAGACTCCTCCCTTGGGAAAGTGTAAAAGAAAATTTAAATATAATACCAGGAGCTAATGAGAACAAAATAAAAAATATTTTGGAACTTTTACAGATCTCTCATAAGATAGATCATCTAGTTAAAAATTTAAGTGGCGGTGAAAAACAAAGGGTTGCTATAGCTCGTGCTTTTTTATATGATACAGAATTAATTCTTATGGATGAGTCTTTAAAATCTTTAGATTTTTCACTAAAGATAAAGTTGATTTCTCTCATAATCACACTTTTAGAAAAATACTCAAAGACACTTATAATGATAAGTCATGATATAGATGAAATTTTACTCATGGCAGATGAAGTAGTAATATTTTCTAAAAAACCAACTGTCATAAACGAGGTTCTTACCATTGATTTCCCAAAATCTAAAAGAACTCTATCTTCTAAAGAATTAAAAGTATATAAAAATAAAATCTATGATACGATCCTTAAATAAATTAAATAGCTCTCAGAATATTTTCTGAGAGCTATTTTTATTTTTCTGTTTTTTCTAATTTTTCAAATTCATCCTTACCTACAGCACAGAGAGGACAAGTCCAATCTTCTGGGATTTCTTCCCATTTTGTGCCCTTTTTAATTCCTGACTTTGGATGCCCTATCTCTGGACTATAAACATAACCACATATTGTGCATGCCCACTTTTCCATTTTATCCCTCCCCAATTTTATTTTATAAAAAATATCTATTAATGATATTACTAGTAATTTTAATTTTTTCCTGTTTTTTTATAAAATCATATTAATTTATTGGGAAAATTTCTCCACACTTCTCATAATTATCTATCTTTATATATTTCCCATCTCTATACACAGCAGGAACCACTCTTTTTCTCTTAATAGCATCTATCAAATCTTTTTCAGTTTCAATATCATCTAAAAATTTTGTACAATATTTACCTATTGCATCAGGAGTATGACAGTCACTGGCTGCTGTAGTAGCTAAATTTAGCTCCATAGCACTTTCAAAAGCATTTAAGTTATTATAAGATTTTGTACTCCCATTAAACGTCTCCACAGCAGTGAGCCCCTTTAGATTTTTTAGATGTTTACCACATCCTCTATTATTTTCTCTAAATGGATGAGCAGCAATAGTCACTCCTCCTTTGGAATTTACTAAATCTATTAATTCTTGAGCATAAAGTTTTTTTGTAGGAATATCATCTAATCCAAAGACCAGTATGTCCCCTTCGTGGGTTAATATTTCAGCTCCTACAAATATTTTAAAATTATGTTTTTTCCCATATTGAGTAGCGTATTCTTTTACTTTATTATTATCATGATCTGTTATACAGATCCCATTTAATCCCATTATTTTTGCTCTTTTTACAATTTCTGAAATTCCAATAAAACTGTCATCTGAACCTTCTATGCAGTGCATGTGAGTATCTATAAACATCTTTTTCTCCTTTTTCTAATTTCAATTAGTTTTTCTGCTTCATAACATAAAAATTATTTTCTATGCATGATTTTTATTTTTTTCTTCATAAAAATAGTTCAATAAAAAATACAGAGAACTCTCTACATTTATTGATATTTTTTTTTTAGAGCCCCATAACAATGGCATAAAATATGAATCCCTTTAGGATTTCTCTCTATAAAATTTTGAAGTTTTTGTTAAAATATAAAAGATGATCTAAGCAGAAAGAGCGAATAGGAATAGTTTTAAAACTATAAGAAAAGAAGTTGGGAACAGAAATATCTCTAGACCGACCTTATCTATACTATCCATTTGCAATAGATCTTGTAACTTCCACCGGAAGTCTCAACTGATTGTCAGTTTCATTGAAATTTCTTCATGTTTCCCCCTAAATTGTTTTTTATTAATTCATTATGTCTATAATACAGTATGTTTTAATAGAGTGTCAACATTATTTTTAATTATTTTTATTATAATATATGATATAATATTTAGATAGAGAAAAATTTAAATCTAATATATGGAGGTATATGTTTTGGCCTTAAAAAAAAGAGATTATATCAGAACAATTATTATCGGAATAATTAGTGGAATAGCTTTATTGATAGTAACTAGATAAAAATACAAAAGGAGGAATAATTAATTTTTTATTCCTCCTTTTTTCATCTACTTTTGATTTTACTGGACTTTTCCTCGATAACGTCATACAATATAAAAAGAATCATCTTTTAAAACTTACAATTCACATTGCAATTTTTTCCATTTATACCCATTTTCTTTTCAAAAAATTATTATCCAATATTGAAAAAAATTACAAAATTACTACAAATTTAAACAGACTTTTTTGCCATTTTATTAAATTTACTTTGAAAGTTTCTATCAAAAAGACTTTTTCTCTTTTTTTATCCTTTTTATCATTTTATCTATTCATTTTATAAGCTCTATCCACTCTACAAGTTTTATCTATTTTATACATTGTACCCACATTGTATATTTAGCTTCTTACACCTAAAGCAACGTGAGGTTGCATCTAAAAAAGCAACATAATAGCTTCATCAAAATAAAACAGAAGTAGGGAGAATATTTTTAATCACGCCCGAAAACTAGAAATTTTTAAACTTCTTAAAAAATGTCGAAAAAACTAGAATTAGGTACTAAAATTTAAGGAGGAGTTAAAAAATGAAAAAAATAACCATAGTTGGTGGCGGTAGTAGCGCTCATACAGTAGCGCCCTTACTTGCAAACTTAGGCTTTAGAGTAACAATTTTAACAAGCAAACCGGACCTTTGGAAAAAAACTTTAAAAGTAGAGTTTCAATCAGAAAATGGAAATGTTAAAAAAATAGTAGAAGGGGATATACATTTAGCTACAAATGATGAAAAATTTGCTTTAAAAGATGCTGAAATAATTTTACTATGTATGCCTGTATCTCAGTATTTCAAAGTACTCCTAAGAATAGGAGAACACATCCCCAAAGATAAAGAAGTTTGGATCGGGTCTATTTATGGCCAAGGCGGAGTTAATTGGATGTACAATGAAATTAAAGAGAAATTTTCATTAAATAAATTAGTATATTTTTCTTATGGATTAATCCCTTGGATATGTAGAACCAAAGAATATGGATCAGTTGGAATAACTTATGGTGCTAAATCTATTAATATTGTCTCTGTTTTTCCAAAGTATAAATTTAATAAATTAAACAGTGATTTATTTGAAAAAATATCTTTAGAAGGAGACGGAATAAGTAAAACTTATCAAGCAAACAATTTCTTATCGTTAACTTTATCGGTAGATAACCAGATAATTCATACTTCACGTATGTATGGATTATACCTAAAAAATAAACAAGGTTGGAAAACGCTAGAGGAAGTCCCTTATTTTTATAAAGAGTTTGATGAAAGCTCAGCTAATATACTAAAGATGTTAGATGCAGATTATGAAAAAATCAGACAAAAAATTAAAGAATTAAATCCCACAGAATCCTTTGAGCACATGTTAAATTATTTAGATCTAGAAAGATTTACAAACAACTCCTCAAATGAAAATATAAAAGAATCTTTTATTCAATCTAAAACTTTAGGCCTTATTAAAACTCCAGTAATGAAAGAAGGAGAAAGATATGTTTTAGATAAAAATAGTAGATTTTTTACAGATGATATATTTTATGGAATTGCTATTGTAAAATGGCTTGCAGATAAATATAAGATAGATGTTCCAATGATCAACGAACTCCTAAATTGGAGCCAAAACTATTTAAATTTAGATTTATTAAAAAATGGTGTTTTAGATACTGAGTATGAATATAACGGCATAAAGGTTGGGATACCAACTAAATATGAGACATATCAAGAAAGAGATCTAATAAAATAAAATTAAAAAAGGGAAAATTCCTTCACAATATAGGCTATGATATAAAAAAAAGCTAAAGCTTCTTCAACCCCCTGCCCCCATCTTGGGGGTTTTTTTGTATAATAACTATTATGACTCCTATTACTCTTAAAGAGAGTCTTACTAATGACAACTTAAAAGCTTTTTTTAGACATTCTTTTAAATTTTTTTCACATTTCCCTAAAGCTTATCTTCATTTTATCAAATCTACACTCCTTGCTGCTAAAAATTGTAGAGAATTTGCT
>NZ_JBATVM010000075.1:0-5575 GCF_049671765.1 Psychrilyobacter sp. | reverse complement strand
ATTTTGGAGCGGGAAACCAGGTTCGAACTGGCGACATTCAGCTTGGAAGGCTGACGCTCTACCAACTGAGCTATTCCCGCGTATCTTGGTATATTTAATTGAAATGGTCGGAACAATAGGATTCGAACCTATGACCCCCTGCTCCCAAGGCAGGTGCGCTACCGGGCTGCGCTATGCTCCGTTATTATCGTTCTCTCACGACAAGAATAATAATATCATAATAAAGTTAAAGAGTCAACACTTTTTAATCCTTTTTTTATTTTTTTTAGAAAATAAAAAAAAAGAAGCCACTATGTGGCTTCTTTTAGATGATTAATTTGCCTTTGGTAAAGCTATTTTTTCACCTTTAAAAATTATATTTGGATTTGTAATATTTTTGTTTTCTCTTAAAATTTCATCTATATTTATTCCTGTTTTTTTAGAAATTGCTCTCAACGTATCCCCTGATTCTATTGTATACAATGATTTTTCTAATACTTTTTCATCCATATTTGCAACAGTTTCTTCCTTCCCTGCAAATACTCTTCCATCTACAGCAGTATGAGTAATTCCACTAGTTTTAATATATTCTCCTAAGATCTCTTCAATACTCTCATATTCATTCACTGTCTTCTTTCCTTTTAAAGAGGTATATTTGTCCCCTCCTACAGCCATAAAGTCGTTTGTAGCTATCTTATAAGTTCTAGTTAGATCTATTTTTTCTCCATTGTTAAATGTAATATCATACACTTTATTCCCTACCTCATTCATTGGATCAAATTTAAATGTAAATCCTGCTACGTGTGGGAAAGCTCCTCTAGCATCTGGATAAGATTGAACACCATTTTCAACAGCATCTTTTAAATCTTGACCAGTTATCTCTTTTACCACAACGTAGTTTCCAAATGGTAATACTGAAATGATATTTCCTCTAGTAATTGTACCTTTTTGGATAGAAGCTCTTATTCCACCACCATTAGTTATTACACCTTCAGCTCCTGTCTTTGTTAACATAGCTTCTGTGATCATATCTCCTAAGTTAGTTTCACCAGCTCTTACATCATTTCTTTCACCATCTAAAAGTATAGGAGTCTCTCCAACCACTACAGATGTGATTTTTTCATTTTCTGTATTTACTTCGTCAATAATTGCTCTTACAGCTGGATCTTCTTGAACGTTTTCCATTGCATATTCTTTAGTAAATAATTTTGCTGTCTCAACTTTTGATCCATTTTCACCTAATTTAATTGTTACTTCTCCTAAGTTTTTATCATAGAATCCAGATTGAACAATAAGAGTTTCTTTAACCCACATTCCTTCTTCTAGAGTAGTATGGCTGTGCCCGTCTACAATTAGATCTATTCCATCTACTTCTTGAGCCACTTTAATACTTGTATAAAACGAATCTTCATCCATACCTAAATGTGAAAGCGCAATAATATAGTTTACACCTTGAGCTTCTAGAGCTATTACAGACTCTTTAGCCGATGCGATAGGATCATCAAACGTAACAGCTTCTACATTGGTAGGATTCGTCTTATACGCTGTCTCAGGAGTTGCTAGACCAAAAATTCCTACTCTTACACCATTTGGTAAAGTTTTGATTGTATATGGTTTAAATGCTTTTTCTCCTGTGTCTTTATAAGTAAGGTTTGACACTACCACTGGAAAATTCATTGTGTTTTGTAATTTTTCAATTCTATCCAATCCGTAATTATAGTCATGATTTCCTGTTGTCATAGCGTCATAACCCATTTCATTCATAACTCTTACTACAGATCCCCCTTTAGTTAGAGCTGCAAATACAGTCCCATGAATTGTATCCCCTGCATCTAAAAATAAAACATTAGGGTCTTCTGCTCTAGTTTGTTTAACTATTGTACTTACTCTAGCTAACCCCATTCCGTCGTATTTACCTGCTTCTACCCTTCCATGAGTATCGTTTACGTGCATCACTTTAAATTCTACATCTTCATTAACAATCAACTTTTCTGTAGCCACTACATCTACTTTATCCCCTGCTACTTTACTAGGTTCATCTGTTTTCGTAGTTTTTCCACATGCTACTACTAAAAGTAACATCATTACCGATAAGATCTTAACAAATTTTTTCATCATTATTTTTCCTCCTTAATTTATATATCTTTAAAAGGTACAGATAAATTCTGTACCTTTTTAAATTTAATTTGCAGGAACTATTAATTCTTCTCCAGCTATTATAACATCTGCATTTTTTATATTTTTATTCTCTTTTAAAATTCTAGAAATTTCAACATCAAATTTATCTGCTAGTTCTCCTAAAGTATCTCCACTTTTAACTATATATGATCTAATTTTCTCTTCTAGAACATAATCTTTTCTATTAATAGATTCAACGTTACGTGTTCTTCCATCAGAGGAACTAGGAATAACTAGTTCTCCTTTTCTGATCATATCATAGATTGCCTCTCTTTCAGGGTAGTCTAATTTAACGCCAATTATTTTCCAGTTGTTATGTACGTTAGGAGCTAATTCTCCATTTTTTTCTTCCTTTGTATATTTAATAATTAAGTCTCTTATTCTTCCTGCATCTTGCATAACTTCATAAGAGTCATAATATTTATCTTCAGATTTTACCCATCCATTTTTAGTTAATGTCCCAAATCTATAGTTGTTTACCGCTACTTTATACGTTCTAGTTGGATCTATAGCTTCTCCATTGATCATTGGATCTACTACTCTATTTCCTGCTTCTTTAGATAGGTCAACTTTATAGTTTACCCCTGCAAACATGTCATAGTTATATCCTCTAACATTTTCATTAAACGAGATAGTTACATCCCCTTCATTCCAAGTATTATAATATGACATAGACCATTCCATAAATTTAAGTAAATTTTCTCCAGTCATATTTACCCCTACTAGAGTATTTGCATATTTATATATGTTGGCTACATCTTTGTTATGAAATTTACCTGCTTTTAAATTAGCTTCTGATTTAAAGAATGCAGCTGATGATACATCTGCTCCTGCATATTTTAACTGCACATCATTTATTAGATCTATTACGGCGTTTGGCTGTAATTGAGCTGTAGGCATTGTAGTTACTTTATCTTTACCAGTTATAAAGTCAGGTCTAGCTATAAAAGTTTCACTAACTTTCCCAATTACTGTATTTGCTACACTTTTAGCTTGATCATCTACATATTTAAATTCATCTAATATCTTTTGATCGGCTTCAATTGTCTTAGTTTGAATATTCTCTACTTCAATCTCTTTAACTACCCACTTTCCATTTTTTTTCATTACATGGATATCAGCTTTTGATACTGCCCAACCTGCAAATCCAGGTTCTACAATTGGAGTATCATTTACATTTTCAACATATTTAGCATGCTCATGTCCACCAAATATAACATCAAATTCAGGTACTTTATTAGCTAAGTCGTATATTCCAGCTCCGCCATATTCATCTTCTCTTCCCATATGGAAAGATCCAATTAAGATATCATATTGACCATCTAATTCTTTTACAGTTTCTTGAACAGATTTTAATATTTCATTAAATTCTAATCCTTTAAAATGACTAGGAGAAGATGATTCCCACATAGGTACATATGGAGGTATAACTCCTATTACAGCTACTCTTGCACCATTTACATTAAAAATTTGATATGGATTTACATAACTTGATCCATCTTTTTTATTTTTAATATTAGCCGAAAGTACAGTTCCATTAAAATTAGAAATATTTCTTTCTATAAACTCTTTTTCAAAATTAAATTCATGGTTTCCTAAAGTCCAAATATCATAACCAATACTATTCATAGCTTCTACCATTGGATGTATTTCAAGGTCATTAAATAATTCAGATGAGTTATCTTGAACAGTATCTCCATCATCCATCAATATCATATTTGGATTTTCTGCTCTTAAAGAGTTAACAATCGTAGACACTTTTGCTAAACCTGCGTCATCATCCTTACCATCGATTGCATAATCATAAGGATAGATTCTACCATGTACATCAGAAGTTGCTGCCACTCTTATAGTTTGTTCAGTAACCTCTTTCTCTCCTTTAACTATAACTTCATGAGTTACTACCCTCTCAGTTATTTCCATTTTTACCGGCTCTTTTTTTTCTACCGATACATCATTTGAATTACAAGCCATAAAAATACTTGTTATCAATATTACAATTAAAAACTTTTTCATCTTTCCCTCCTTGGTTTTTTATATTAAAACTTTATTCTATAATTAATTATTCTTTCTTTTTAAAGATAACCCACCTTTTTTTCTTATCAAATAAACAGAAATACTAGCTGTTATAGGAACGGTCAATACTATTCCTATACTTCCAGACAAAGCTTGAATAAGTTCTATTGCTATTACTGGCATATTTATAAATTGCTTAGTATTCATTTGGAATCCCCAAATCATAAGCATGAGATTTAGCGAACTTCCAGTAAAAGCCAAAATCAATGTATTGGTCATAGTTCCCATTATGTCTTTTCCTATATCCATAAGAGATACAAAAAGATCGTCTAGATGAATATCTGGGTTTCTTTTACATAATTCATTACATGATGATGCAATTGACATTGCTACATCATTAATAGCTCCCAATGATGCTATTAATATAGAAGTAAACATAAGACCATTTATTTTAACCTGGTAATCAGCAGCCAAATATAAAATTTGTTCCCCTTTTTCCATATGAATTCCTGTTAATTTAGCTAAATTTCCAAAAATGTAGGAGATTATTCCAGATATCATTACCCCTGCAATAGTTCCCAAAATAGCTGAATAAGTTTTTCTATTAAAATCGCCTATCAATAAAAATGTTACCACTGTTATTATCGAGCATAATAATATTGCCCAAGGAATCGGATTTCCACCCCGAAATATTATTGGTATAAGAACAAATATTATGACTACTCCTGTAAAAACAAGAGACAATATTGATTTAATTCCACTTAAACGTCCAAAAACAATCAAACTTAAACAAAATAATCCAATCAATACATAAATATATCTATCCATCTTATAGTTATAAAACCATACATGTTCTTTTCCATCTTTTTCTCTAATTGTGAATATAGCTTTCATCCCTGGTTTAGCAAATATATTATGCCTATTACTCAACACATTTATCACACTATATACTTGATCTTTGTGTAACCCTTCTAATATTTGAACCTCTATCTTTTGTTTCCCTACATATCTTCCTGGAATCAATGGATCTGGGTTTATTGTTTCTTCCTTTATAGATAAAACTTCTCCATCTACAAACTCGTAGTTAAAATATTTTTGTACACCAAAATTTTTATTTACTGCTAGCGATATATAAACTATCCCTATAATAGATATAATAACCATAACTATAAATATTTTTTTATGCTTCGTCATCCTTAAATCATCCTTTTTTTGTCATTTAAAAACATTTTTTATTTTTTTCACACTGTATTTAAGTATAAACTAAGCCACTGCTTTTTTCAAGTTTTATAAAAAATTAATGAAAAAAGCCATCAAAATAAATTGATGGCTTTTCTTAGTTTTGAATCTCTTCAAAAAATAAAAAAGACTTGGCAAGTTCCTATCCTCCCAAGGGGCTGCC
>NZ_JBATVM010000074.1:0-2478 GCF_049671765.1 Psychrilyobacter sp. | reverse complement strand
TTTATATTGAGTATAAATATAGTTTTTATCGTATATAAATGAACTTTAGTGCCGAAATATAGGTTCTTGACTTAAAACTGAAAGGAGGTTATTATTATTGTACAATATAGTGGAAATTAACTTTATTGAATTTCAAGGAGGAAAGAAATGAATGAGAAAAGACATCAATTTAAACCTTTTGTATCTATGGATACAGCAATGTCTGAAACTACAGCAGTTTCTATAGGATTAGGAATTTTATTTGCAGTAGTATTCGCAGCATCAAATGTATATTTAGGATTAAAGACGGGAATAACAATTGCAGCAGCAATTCCAGCTTCAATATTAGGAACAGGAATCTTAAAAGCAATATTTAAAAAGGACTCTATATTAGAAGCTAATTTAGTGGCTTCAGTAGCCGCAGTAGGAGAATCTATCGCAGGTGGAATAATCTTTACATTACCGGCAATTATTATATGGGGACATGACTTAAGTATGGTTTCTATAGCTATTATAACTATATTAGGTGGATTAATAGGTACTTTATTTGTTATTCCGTTTAGAGAGTATTTAATCGTAGAGGAACATGGAATATTAATGTTCCCAGAATCAGTAGCAGCTTATGAGATCCTAGTAAATGCAAATAAAGGTGGAGAGGGATTTAAAACAGTATTAAAAGGTTTAGGAATGGGTGGAGCTTTTAAATTTCTATCTGGTGGATTAGGACTTTGGTCAGAAGGACCAGTTTGGGCTATTACAAAGTTAGGAACAGCTTTTGGATTTAGTGCAGTAGCATCATTATTAGGAGTAGGATTTATAGTAGGAACTGGAGTAGCTATTTTAATGTTCTCTGGAGCGTTATTAGCATGGTTTGGTTTCATACCATTAATAAAGTTTATAGGAGCAGGAGCGACAACTCCTATATTTCCAGCGACTCAATTAATATCAGAGATGTCAGCTATATCTATTTGGTCTAACTATATTAGATATATAGGAGCAGGAGCAGTAGCAACAGGTGGATTTATCTCATTGGCTAAATCAGCTCCAGCTATTATAAGCTCTTTCAAAGAAGCTATAATAGGTTTAAAAGCAGAAAAAACTGCTCATAAAGTAGAAAGACAACACATCGATACTCCATTAACATTTGTTGGAGCAGGAGCTATCGCAGTATTCTTAATAGTATGGTTATTACCATTATCAGCAGGAATACCTAAAGTAGGATTTATCGTATCATTTTTGGTAATATTCTTCTCATTCTTCTTCGGTGTAGTATCAGCTAGAATGACAGGAATTATGGGTGCATCAAATAACCCTGTATCTGGAATGACTATAGCATCATTATTAGTAATAGCATCAGTTATCAAAGCATCTGGTATAGATCCTGAATTAGGAAAAATTATGGCTATCATAGCTGCCGGTGTAGTTTGTGTATCTATTTCAACTTCTGGTGGAGTAGCACAAAGTTTAAAACATACATACTTAATTGGTGGAACACCAAAGAAAATAGAATGGTCAATGTTTGCAGGATTAATAGTAGCAGCATTTGCAGCAGGTGGAGTAGTGCTTATGTTACATAAAGCTTTTGGACTAGGATCAGCAGATGTTCCTGCACCTCAAGCAGGATTGATGAGAATGTTATCTGAAGGTGTTATGACAGGAGAGATTCCTTGGATATTAGTCATTGTAGGTGTAGTAATCGCAGTAGTTATTAACTTTCTAGGATTATCTATCTTACCTATTGCTTTAGGATTATATTTACCAATTCAATTATCAGCTGCTATTTTAACTGGTGCATTGGTAAGAGAAGTTGTTGAGATGAAATTCAAGAAAAATTTAACAGAGCAAAAAGGAAGAATAGAGAAGGGTATCTTATTATCTTCTGGATTAGTTGCTGGGGATGCTTTAATAGGTATCTTACTGGCGGTATTTATTACTCTAGGAAAAGATTTATCTGTATTCGGAAGAAAATTTGGAGCGATTACTACAAATTCTACTGTAGGATTTATAATCTTTGCGGCATTAGCTGTTTGGATCTATACTCAAGTCGTTTCTGGAAAAGCTTCAGATGAACAACTACCGGAATAATATAAAATCAATAAGTTATACTTAGAATAAGGAGCAAAAATGAAAAAAGATGAAGAAAATTTTTTAGATATTATACCTGTAAAACTTCATTTAGATTGTAAAAAACAAGATGGAAACATCCATCTTGTCTTTACTCATATTACTCTTCTTCAAATTTTTTTGAGATGGATGACTAAAAAATCTAATGTTAGTACTTTAGAATTAGATGGATTAGGGAGTTTAGTATGGGAGAATATCGATGGTAAAAATACAATATATGAGATCATTAATATTCTTTTGAAAATAGAAGAAGATAGGTATGAGTCTATGCAACAAAGAGTATTTATGTTTATTAGGATATTAAAAAATAGAAAAATAATTGCTTTTAAAGAATCTAATTAGAAGTATAATAGCTAAAAAAAGCTCCTCCAAAAC
>NZ_JBATVM010000073.1:0-19350 GCF_049671765.1 Psychrilyobacter sp. | reverse complement strand
GAGAATCTAGTAACTCAGTTATAGATACTTCTCCTCTAGAATATGAATCAGTTACTAATTCAAGAGTTTTAATTGCAGCAACTCTTGCATCTTTTGAAGTTTCAACATTTATTTTAGCTGTTATTAAGTCTGTAAAAGAAGCTCTGATATTTTGTTTAACACCATTTTCAACATCTTCTTTTTGAATTGTTAGTTTTTGAACTTGTTCTGTAGCAGTATTTTTCTTAGCTATTCTTTCTCCACCTTCTAATAATGGAATACTCACTTGTATTCCTACAGTCCAAGCTTCTTTTCTAGGATCACTATTAGGATCAGAATAAAGAGTTCCACTACCACTTCTATCCATATAATAGTTATAGTCAGCTGTCAACGCTACTTCAGGACTATAGAAATTTCTATTTACTTCCTTTAATTTTCTTTCAGCAGCTATCATATAACTTTTGATCTGTTTGATCTCTGTAGAATTTTCAAGTCCTAATATTATTAATTTATCTAAAGTATCATCCATCACATTTTTCTTAGTTAATTCCAAACCTGCTATTCCTAAAAACTCTTCAGTATCTAAAACGTCTATAGGTTGAAAATTTGTGTTTAGGTCGTTATTTAGAATTCTCATTAATTGCTCTTTGGCATTTTTAAGTTTAGCTTGGGAATTGCTTAATTTACTGATGTCTGTAGCGAGTTTACTTTCCCATCTATATACATCTGATTTTCTAGAGTATCCCACTTTTTCTCTGACTTTAGCCAACTCTAAATTCTTTTTAGTCAGTTCTAAGTTACTGTATTGTATGCTTTTAGAAGCATTTAGTTTCAATACATCAAAATAAGCTGTAGAAATTTTTAAAACTGTATCCAATTTACTTTGTTTATAATTTTCTTTTTCTGCATTATAAACATTTTTTTCTATAGAGACAGATGAATTTAATTTATCGTTCCACAGGACTTGTTTTAATCCTACTCCTACATATGTATTTTTTTTCTTAACATCGTTAGGAGCACCGGCTTGTCCTTGATCTACAATTTTATATCCACCTGCTGCTATTATTTGCGGAAGTCTAGATGATTTAGTTGCATCTAGTTTATATTCTTGAATATTTAGATCATTTTTGTCTATTGTTAGTTGCAAATTATCTTCTAGTCCTTTGCTTATAGAAGTATAAAGCGTTAATTCTTCTCCTAAATCCTCTTTTCCGATTATCTTAGCAGAGACTGTTGTTCTCCAATTTGGCCATTTTCCTATTTTTTCAGCTACAGATTGATTAATAACTGGTCTTAATTCTCCACCAACTACATACACTTTTTGATCTTTTGCATTTTCCCCACCTAATATTTCTAGTAGTGAAATAGCAGATTTTCTGAGTCTTCTTTGGGTATTTGTATCTACTTCGAAAGATAGGTATGCTTGTTCACTTATATCGCTGCCATATCCATCAGCGTATGTTACTATTTCTTCGTTGTTTAAAACATTTATAATTTGAGCAAATTTATCACTATCAGAAAAACCACCTAAAAGAGCTACTGTTTGTCCTTTTACATCTTCAGCTAATTTTTCATAATTGCCATTAAAAGGGATCCATTTTACCTTAGATACTCCATTTTTTCTGACTTTTTCTTCTATAAAGGAAAACATTTTTTGATCTACATCAAAAAATTCTTCAGGTGCTATAAGAGCAATTTCTGAAAAATCTCTATCTACACTTCTAAGAAGCTGAAAGATTTTATCAAATCCGATTTCTTGGACACTATAAGTGAGATTTTCAACTTGACTAGTTTCACCATGAGAGATATATTGAGTAAAAGGCATAATGCTTAATTTTTTTATACTCTCTTTGCTAATGATCTGATTAGATACTAGATGGTCTCCACCTACTATTACATCGACTTTTTTATTTTGAACTAGGTTAGAATAACTTTTATCAATTTCTTCTGGACCTTCTTTTGCTATAAGCTGTAATTCCTTGGGGAAAACTACAGTATAATTTCCTTCTAAAACATCTGTAAACTCCTTTTCAATGATACTTTGAGAATTTTTTATATTATTACTACTTTTTTGACTGTATAATACAGCAACATTTACAACTTCTTTGGAAAAAGTGCAAACATTTATGATGAATAACATAACAATTAAGCTTATTTTTTTTATCAATTTTGTCTCCTCCTATATATTTAATTTTATTTATTTATTTAATTAATTAGCTATCAACTTTTTGTATTCGTTTCCATTATTTACTAATTTATATTATATGTAAAATACTTTAATTTCCTATAAATTGATTTTTATTAATTTGTTATGCTGTTAGTGATATATTTACTGATATCTAGTTCTATATTATTGAATACTCTTCCATAAATATAACTTCCAATACTCATAAGTATTATCCCCATGGTAGTTTCTTCTAAATTTTTTGTTATATTAAATTCTTTTTTTTCTATTCCTCTCTTTAAAATTTGCAAGACAAATTCATGAGTTTTTAAAGAATGTTCTCTTATTTTATTTTGAAGGTTTAATGGTAATCCATTAAAATCAAAAGTTAATTTTGCAATTACTTCGTAGTATAAGGTTTCTTCTGTATTTGCTTTTATTAAATAAGCATTTAATTTTTCTTTTTCACTTTCATAAGTTAGTATTTTATCTTTCTTTATTATTATTTTTTCTTCTATCAATTCCATTATTGCAATACCTAGATCTTCTTTCTTTTTAAAATAATGATAGATACTAGATTTTGCAATTCCTACTTCATCTGCTACTTTCTGAAAACTTAGCCATTCGTATCCGTTTTCACTAACCATTTTCAGAGCTGTATTAATTATTTTACTTTTGGTACTATACATTCTCTTCTTCCTCCTTAATAACCTAATTATTATAGCCTACCTATAGGTCGGTGTCAATCTAAAAATTAATTTTTTTTAATGTTAATTTTTTTAATTTCCATAGATTTTAAATAAAGTAATCGGATATATTCGTACTCAAATGGAGTTCCTAGGCTATAATATTGAAAATCAACACCACTTCTAGCATCTACCGCTTCTAGACCTTTGATAGCAAGGTCATGCCATAAAGTATCTGACCCCCCATAGATATTGATAGGATCAAGGGGTGCTCTTAAAACAAAGGTTGTCAGCAAGGAACTGGCATTTCGAAGGTCACTAGGTCCCAAAAATGGGAGGATTAGATATGGTCCATCCTTTACTCCGTATATTGCTAGGGTATCATTTAGAGTAACCTTGTGTTCAGGGATCTTTATAAGGGTTGCTATATCAAATAAACCTAGAATACCTGCTGTAGTATTTATAAAAAATCTACTTATTCCTGTAAATATGGTTTTGTAATCTAAAATTAAAATTCCATTTACTGTACTGATAGGTTCATATAAGTTGTTAAAAAAATTACCTACACCAGTTCTGATTGTTTGTGGAAGAAAAAATTTATATGAATTAGAGACAGGTAAAGCCACCCAATAATCAAATTGGTAGTTAAAATAGTAGATCCTTCTATTTAATGGTTCAAAAGGGTCATATGCATACATGAGGTTAGATTCTCCATCATTTAAATTAAATTTAAAATTTTCTTTTGTAGTAGTTTTTTTTGTTACATTATAAATTTTTTTTTCCTTTACTTCTAGTTTATTACAACCCATAAAAATTAAAGTTATTAAAATAAGTACTTTTTTCATTTATAACTCACCTCTTTTAAGGTAATCCATCATGAAAGTTATGTTATCTTTATAGAAAATATTTCCACAATGTCCTCCATATGGATAAATTTTTATTCTGTTTTCCATGGTGTCTTTTAAATATTTTAGATTATCAGGAGTTAATATTAATTCATCTTTATTGGTAATTACCATAATATTTTTAGCAGATTTTAAATACGGTTCTATAGATTTTAAGCTACTATACTTTATCATTTTTTCCATAGTCAGAGTTTTATCTAATCTTTTATATGTTTCAAACCCGATTCTGTCTATATAGTTTTGAAAATTGCTATAATTAACAGCACTATAATATTCACTCATGCTTTGGAATTTAGTTAATTTTTTGTCAGGGTCTGTATATATTCCAGTTTTAGTCATGAGGTCACTAATATAGTTGACATCTATTGCTACAAATCTAAATGTAATACCAATGAGAATTTTTAGTTCATCATCATTCATATTTAATTTTTTAAAAAGTGAATAAATTGTAGCTTCATCTATTTTCATCTTTCCATTTTCTTGACTATATTGCATTATACCTAAAATTATTTTTTGTAATAATTGATCTAATTCCTCTTCGGTTTTTATGTTATCATCTAATAAATGGTCTAATAGTTTAGCAGAATCGTATAAGCTTACAGTTGGATTGATCGATAGAATCCTTTCAAAGTTAAAATGCTTTTTTCGACTATCTATCTCTCCAACAGCTAGGGCAATTGTACCTCCTAAGCTATATCCGGTAACATAGGTTTCTTTATACTGAATTTTGTCCTTTACTTTATTCAAAGCTAACCCCATTATGTCGTATATTTCATTGCTGTCTTTTTCTAAGAACCCTGGAGCATGGGTTTTAGAAGCAGAAATAATAAAATTATAATCAAAGCTAGTAGGAAGCATAATAACACTAAACCCATTTTGGTATAATATTCTACTCATAGTCAGCATCTTACGGGAATTATATTTAGATCCTGTTCCAGCCAATAAAAATATAAGAGGAGCTTTCTGATCTTGAGCCATTAAACCAAATCGAAAGCCATCTAAGTACCATAGATTAGGTGGAGCTTTTTCATTTTTTAAGTTTAATCGTATCTCCTTAAAATCTGTATTTTTAAATGGCACCATATTTTTAGTCGGAGTGCCAAGAACTGTTGCTAAATATGGATCTGTATATGGATAATCGTATCCATAACTCCATAAACTTATAATTATATATATCAATATTATTTTTTTCATATGAACTCATCCTTTTTTTATTTATTTTATACCTATTTAGATATTTATTCTGTTTGACCTAAGAGTTTCCTTTATTTTAGTCGTGTTTTACATTATTCTATCTCTTTTCTATTATTTTATTAAAATTTTGTCTTTTAAAGTTATTGACAATTATATAAAAAAAGAGCATAAATTATGCCCTTAAAATCTTATAGATATTGGATTTTATAAGATATAGCGGTTAAAAATAGTGTTACTAAAAACGGGTTTTCTTCGACAGGTAAATTTAATTTATAATAGATAATTTCTTCTAGTATTTTTAAGTCATCATCATCAGCTTTTTTAGCGATTTCAAATATTGTTTTATTAAGTAGAGTTCTATTTTTTTCTTCACTTAATATATCTTTTATACCTCTAGAAATAATATCACTTATGTCAGCATCAGGTCCTTTTTCATCTAATAAAATTTTTATTTCTAAGGCATATTGTGTGATGAATGTATTTGAGTCATTTATATGAAAATATGCAATTTTTTTCTTTATAAAATCACTCATATGAGAAATTTCTTCTTCTACTGCGTCAATAGATATAATTTCTAGTAATTTATCATGTGTTTTTTCAAAATGTAGATAAACACTTCCGTCGACCTCTTTTAAAATTTCAACAAGGCCATTTCCTTGTAATTTTTTTAAAAATTTAGAAATTATTTTAATGTCTATTTCCATTTTATTAGAAAGATCACTTATAGAAAGATTATAATTGAATGTTTCATTCCCTAATTTTGGTGCAATTAATCCTTTTAATAGATTAAAAAAAGCTATATCTTCAGATATATTTTTATTCATTTCTCCACCACCCTATTATTTTAAAATAATACTTATTTAACTTATAAGTCTTTATTTATTATATTATAAATATTTACTCCTAATAAATCAACAATTAATTTTATATCCCAAAATAAAAGAACGTTAATTAGTATACTTAAAATAAATTAACTTCCTTTTTTTTTAGGCGATTTTATTGTATAATTAAGGAAAAATTGTAATTGGAGGGAAATATGAAATTTTTGGGAGTTATTCCAGCACGATATGCTTCAACAAGGTTAGAAGGGAAACCTTTAGCGGATATAGATGGACATTCTATGATTGAATGGGTATATAAGCGTAGTTTATCGTCTAATCTGGATATGGTCGTTGTAGCAACAGATAATCAACTTGTATATGATAAAGTGAAGTCATTCGGAGGAGAAGTTGTCATGACCTCTGAGAGTCACCAAAATGGGACTTCTAGAATAGCTGAAGTTGCAGAAATTTATAGTGAATTTGATGTGATTATAAATATACAAGGTGACGAACCTCTTATAGAAAAAGAGATGATTAATGCTCTGATTACCCCATTTTTAAAGGAACATAACTTGAGTATGGCAACTTTGAAACATAGGATAGATTCTATGGAAGAGATAGAAAATCTAAATAATGTAAAGGTGGTTACAAGTAAAGACGACTATGCAATTTATTTTTCTAGATCACCTATTCCATATCCTAGGGAACTTGATATAAAAAATTATTTTAAGCACGTAGGAATATATGGGTATAGAAGGGATTTTGTTATTAAATATTCACAGATGGATCAAACGCCTTTAGAGATATCTGAATCATTAGAACAACTTAGAGTTTTAGAAAATGGTTATAAAATAAAAGTTTTAGAAACCCCTTATAAAATAGTAGGAGTGGATACCAAGGAAGATTTAGAAAGAGTAAGGGAAATAGTAAAAGAAGGTAAAATTACTATATAAATTAATAAAAAAGATGACCTCTTAAATTCAGAGATCATCTTTTATTTTTTTTATAAGTGGTTCTTAATAACTTATTTTGTAGGTACTGTTAATATTTGACCAGCTTCAATAACATCTGGGTTAGAAATGTTATTATCTGTAGCTAATTTTTCCCAAGACACATTATATTTTAATCCAATTCTAAATAAGTTATCTCCCTCTACAACTGTATAGCCTGCAGGAACTTTTTCTACCATTGGAGCATCTTCAACAACGACTTCTTCTTCCATAACCGGCTCTTCAACAGGAGCAGGGGCTTCTTCAGTTACCATAGTTTCTTCAACAGGAGCAGGAGTCTCTTCTACGACAACCTCAGAAACTACAGGTGTAGGTTCTACTATATCTTCCTTTGGTTCGTTACTGCTACATGCTACAAGTGATAATGCTGCTAATAATATTAATAATTTTTTCATTAAACTCCTCCTAATTAATTTGGTATTGATACGATTATAGTATATAAATAAGAATTAGTCAATATATATATTAATTTATTTTAATGTTTCTAAAATTTTAAATGCAAGGTCTTTTTTTTTCATTTTTGGGATTTCCAAAATATCTTTATTCTTATTAATAAAGAACACTTCATTGCTTTCATTTCCAAAAGCACTAGTAGAATTAGCTACTATTAGAGTTAGATTTTTCTTTTCTAATTTTTTCATGGCATTTTCGATTAGGTTATCAGATTCGGCAGCAAATCCAATAAGAGTTTGTTCTTTTTTTCTCCTACCCATTTCCATTAGGATATCTGGATTTCTAGTTAATTCGAAAACTAGATCACCATCTTTTTTTTTGATTTTAGAAGTTGAATATTTTTTTATTCTATAATCTGCAACAGCAGCACAGCCAATAGCAATATCCATTTTTTCAAATTTATTAAAGACTGCTTCATACATATCATCGGCACTCTTTACAGATATAAATTCTACACCATCTGGAACTTGAAGATGAGTTGGGCCACTAATTAAGGTAACATTGGCTCCTAACTCAGCACTTGCAGTAGCTAAAGCATATCCCATCTTACCTGTAGATCGATTACTAAGATACCTAATAGGGTCGATGGCTTCTTCAGTAGGGCCAGCTGTAATTAAGATATTTTTATCCTTTAAAAACTTTTCTTTTTCTAAAGACTCAAAATGATTATTTACAATATCGACTATATCAGTTTCTTTTTTTAGTCTTCCTTTAGCTATCCAGTCACAGGCAAGTTGGCCTGAATCAGCATCTATAAAGTTATATCCATAACCTTCTAATTTTTTGATATTATCTTTTAGGATGGGATTGTTATACATATTTACATTCATGGCTAGAGCAAAATAAGTAGGAGCACAAGATGCAGAGATCACAGTAGAAAGCATGTCGTCAGCTATACCATTTGCAACTTTTCCGATGATGTTATAGGTAGCAGGTGCAATTAAAACTAGATCAGCCCAGTCGGCTAAGCTTATATGTTCTACTTCTATGTTTGATTTTTCAGCCCACATATCGATAGCTACTCTATTTTTAGAAAGAGTCTCTAGGGTAAGAGGTGTGATTATTTCAGTGGCATTTTTAGTCATTACGATCTTTACATTATATCCATTTTTCTTTAAAAGAGAACAAATATTAGCAGATTTGTAGGCTGCAATTCCACCAGTAACTCCCAATAGTATATTTTTATTCATTGATATATCTCCTTTTTTTACAATTTTTCATTAAATTTGAGGGTTTTATATTTATAAGTATATCATACTAAAAAAAAAAGAAAAATACGATTTCAAAGAAAATGAGAGATAAAAAAAATAGATAAAAAATGTATATTTTAGAAAATTAACTTAATTTAATTTACTTTTTAATGACAACTTAAGGAAAAAATGGTATAAATTATGTAAATAAATTTTTAAAGGAGAAGAAATATGTTTAAATTTAAATTTAATTGAGCTTGATTAGCAAATAAACTTCTGGATGAAGTTATGATGGAGCTTTTAGGATTTGAAAAAGGATATGTTAAGTAGTATTTACTATTTTAATATGATAAACATTTATTCCATTTCACTCTTTAACTTCCAACCCATTTTGAAATTATTATAGATATAAATAAAGATATTAACGAGATATTATGACCTTGATATTTTATCTATTTCTAAGATAATTGTTTTCGGAACTATTCTGTTCCAATTAACATTCACTGTAAAAATAAAATTTAATAGAAAATGCATATTAAACTATTTAGTTATAGTAGTTATTTATGCCATCTTTTTTAATACATAAATATAATTTATCTTTCGTAAAATAGAGAGGTCATTTGTAATGATTAAATTAAAATCATTAATTTTAAAAATTTAGTTTAAATCTTTAGTCATGAGCTTTTTTCTCATTATTTCTTTGTATTGAAAATAAAAGAGACAATAAGAAAATGGAGAGAATACATATAATAAAAAATCGAATAATCAGTATTTAAGAAGAGATTAATTGCTTTAAATTTTAAAAAATAGAGTGAATATATTATCTTTTTATATAAACTAAAAAATAAGGAGGAACAAATGAAAAAAATATTAACGTTAATATTGTCATTAATTTTATTGACAGCAGTAACAAGCACAAAGACAATGGCATTTTGGGGGAAGAAGGAAAAAAAGGAAAAATTGGTAGTGTGGTTACCGCCTATTGGGGAAAATGATAAAGTTATATGGGAACCTATCATGAAAGAGTATGGGGAAGCAAACAATATAGAAATAGAATTAGAAATTATTCCATGGGAAAACTATTCTGAAAAGTATGCTGTTGGGATTGCTTCAGGTCAAGGACCAGACGTAGGATATATGTATGCTGAAATGTTTCCACAATTTATAGAGATGGGAGCAGTTGAAGACCTTACTCCTTATCTTACAAAGGAAGATTATGATAAATATATATATATCAAAAACGGAGAAATGATGGGTGGTATGTATGGATTAGGACTAGAAGCCGCTAATCCTGCAATTATTTATTATAACAAAGATATTCTTGCATCTATAGGTGAAGATGTACCTGTTACGTGGGAAGATTTTATAAGATCTGCAAAAAAGGCTACTAAAGATACTAATAATGATGGGAAAATAGATCAATGGGGATTTTCTCAAGGATGGGGAGCACCTTATTTTGGAGATTTAAACTGGAATTGGTATGGATTCCTTTGGCAAGCAGGTGGAGATATATTTAATGATGATTTAAAATCTGTGAAATTTAATAATGAAGCGGGGTTAAAAACTGCTAATTTCTTAAAAGATTTAAAGTTTAAATACGATGTATTACCTCCATATTATATGGCACAAACTAATAAAGAAATGTTACAAACAACATTTGGTCCTGGAAAATCATTATTTTCTATATATTTATCTTCAGCAGCAGGAGAGATATTAGATAAATCATTTCCTGATTTGAATTATGGAATGATTCTTTCACTTGAAGAAGAAAGTAAAGGTACATTTGCATCAGTAGATCAGTTAGTACTTATGTCAGGTGCTAAAGACAAAAAATTAGCTTTTGGACTGATAGAGTATATGTTAAGTTCTGAGTCTATGACTAAATTTCATAAACATCACCCAAGAGCACCAATTGTTAAAGGCGAACCTTATCAAGGTGATCCAAGATTACAACAGATAATTGAAACAAAAGTGGGAGTATATAGACCACTTGTAGTAGGGCCTCATGGAGAAGAAATATATGAATATCTTTGGAAGCAACTTCAAATGATGATGACAGGGGAAAAAACTGCTAAAGAATCTTTAGATGAAGCGGCAGAATATTCTAATAGATTATTAGCTAAATAATAAGGAGTTGGATATGCAAAACACAGAAATTCTTTTAATCAAAGAAAAATCTAAGAAAAGATTTTGCATAAAAAAGCTAGTAGGTAATGGGAAGCCCTATATTTTTATAGGGCCTCTTAGCCTCCTACTATTTACTTTTTATGTGATACCAATTTTTCTTTCAATATACTTTAGTTTTACAGACTATAACATCATAAAAAAACCGGAATTTATAGGAGTTTCAAATTATAGTGATCTTCTTTTGGATAAAACTTTTAAAGCATCTTTAAAAAATACTTTTTTATTTACATTGGGGGTAGTGCCTGCCCAGACTATTTTTTCTTTAGTTATGGCTAGTTGGCTAGTAAGTAGAGGGAAAAGTAGACTGACAGAATTTGTAAAAGGGGCCATGTTTATACCAGTAATCTCCTCTATGGTACTAGTTAGTATTGTGTGGAGGATATTATTAAATGGAGAAGGATCGCCTCTTAATTTGATCCTTAATGTATTGAATATAACTCAACCTAACTGGTTAGGGGATTCGTCTATAGTGTTATTTGTTCTTATGGGAATAACAGTGTGGAAGAATACGGGGTATTTTATGATCCTTTATATAGCTGGATTGATGGAAATACCAAAGAATTATACAGAGGCTGCCAAGGTAGACGGAGCAGGAAGATGGGATGTTTTTTATAATATAACTTTACCTTTACTAAAACCTACAACAATAATGGTAGTTTTTTTGGGGATGGTATGGTCACTTCAAACTTTTGATCTTATTTATACTTTAACAGGGGGAGGGCCTGGAAATTCTTCTATGACCCTTGTCCTCCATATATATAACAATGCCTTCAAAAATTTGAATGCAGGGTATGCAATGACTGTAGCCAATATATTACTTTTATTTTCGTCTATCGCAGCAATAGTTCAGAAAAGTTTTTTAAAAAAAGAAAAATCAGAAGTTTATTAGGAGGAAAGGATGAAAAAACAATTAGGAAGACTGGTTTTAATATTAATAGCCAGTTTTATGATAATCCCATTTCTTTATATGTTTATGACATCTCTAAGGGTAACTTATACAGCTTATAACTTTAAGTTTGCTTTAGATGATTTGACACTTAAAAATTACAGAGAAATTTTTTATAACACAAGTTTTATTATTTATTTTTTGAACAGTTTATTCATATCACTAAGTGGAGTTTTATTGACCGTAGTATTTAGTTCGATGGCAGGGTATGCTTTTGCTAAACTGGAATTTAGAGGAAGGGAAAAGATATTTTTCTTTATGTTAATGACCCTTATTATACCTTCTCAAGTAACGTTATTACCACTCTATGTAATAATGAGACAGCTAGGTTGGCTAAATACTTATATGGCTTTGATACTTCCCCTTCCAACAGCTGTAGGAGTATTCATAATGAGGCAGAGTATCCTAAAAGTGCCTAGAGATCTAATGGATGCAGCTAGAATAGATGGGTGTTCAGAATTTAGAATATTTATAGAGGTGGTTTTACCACTAATAAAACCAGCAATAATAGCACTTTCAATATTTACATTTATAGGAGCATGGAACGAATTTTTATGGCCACTTATAGCTACTACTTCAAATTCTATGAGAACTCTTACTGTAGGGATGGCTAGTATGAATGCTCAGTATTCTGTTAACTATGGATTAGTTATGGCAGGGGCTACTATGACATTTTTACCTTCATTTATCTTCTATATCCTCCTCCAAAAGCAGTTTGAAGAGGGGGTAGCATTATCGGGATTAAAGGGATAGAAACTATAGAGATAAGAGGAACAAAAGAAGATGAGATAATAGAAGTAATAGATCTTATAAATAGTGTATTTAGAACTGGTAGGGGAGGTCTTCCCCATACTATGGAAAAAGAATTTCCATTACTTCTTACATCTGAAAATGCAGAAAATATGAGAATAATAAAAGAAGATAAAAAAATAATTTCTGTTGTAAATTTCCGTCCACAAAAAATATTAATTGAAGGAGTACCTATATCTACTGGATCTATAGGAGCTGTATGTACTCATCCAGATTATAGGGGGAGAAAATATTCCTCCAAAGTTTTAGGAGATGTAGAAAGAAGGATGAAAGAGATAGGAATAAATATTTGTCTGATATCTAGTACGAGAAATTTATATAAAAACTGGGGAGCTGAGAGTGTAAAAAACTGTAGGAGATACGAGGTTTTAGCAAGTCATCTTGATCTAAAATATACAGTTAGAGAATATAAAGAAGATGATCTAGTGTCATTAAAAAAAATCTATAATTCCTGTGGAACAAGATATTTAAGAATAGGAACAGATTTTGAGATACTCATAGATTCGGGGACTTTTCCCTTTGGAGATACATCGTACAAAAGGTATGTATTGGAAGATAAAAGTGATGTAAGAGGATATGTAATCCTAAAAAAAACAGATGAAAATGTAGAAGTAAAGGAAGCTGGTGGCGAAAAGAGTGAAATTTTTGGTGCACTAGGGTTTCTTGGAACTCAATTGGGTATAAATAAAATAGAATATATTTTACCTCACGGGGAAATAGCTCCTACAGGATATCATGGAGAAGTAGAAGAACTTTCAGGAAGTCTAAAAATAATAGATTTCAAAGGATTAATAGATGAGCTAAGACCATATTTTAGACAATATATTACAGCTAAAGAAGTGAAGTTTTTAGTGGTTAAAGAGATAGATGGTAGATATGAACTGAGTTTAGGAATGGAAAAACTAGAGATAGAGTCACATAAAGAACTTCTTAAGTTGATTTTTGAGAAAAAAGTTGAAAGAAAGGAAAAAAATATGGATAGAGGAAAATTGGAAAAATTTATAAATTTAGTATTTCCACTTCCATTTCCATGGACAGAAAATTTAAATTACCAATAGGAGAAATAGATGAATATTCAATATAAACTTTATAATTCAGCATTCAAACATATAGACGGTAAGGAACTTCCTGTAGAAAATAAATTAAATTTAAGTGTATTAAAAGGTGAAAAATTTGCATTTCAAGTAGCGCTACTTAGTGAAGAAAAGATATTATTTTCTCTTGGGAATTATAATCATATAGGTTATAAAGGGCTAAAAAAAAGAATAAGAATAGATCTTGAAAAAAGAGAAAACACAGAACTTAAAGAATATTTTCTAGGATATGTACTGGATGATGATTCAAAGACTCTCATAACAGATTCTATATTAAAAAAGGAATATTTATACAATGAGATAAATAAACCAACTATGATTTGGGTAGAAGGGAAAGTTGATAAAGAATATAATGGAGAAAATCTTAATATTGTTCTAAATCTATTTAGTCAAGAAGGGTATGAGACAGAAATAAAGGAGCAAGTTATCAATGTAGATATTACCGTGATAGATAAAGTACTACCTAAATTACAAGATTCTGATTTTCATTTAGATCTTTGGCAACATCTTTCATCTTGGGCAAGGATGTATGAAGTAGAATTTTGGAGTGATGATCACTTTAAGATAATAGAAAATTATACAGCAGAACTGGCTTCATTAGGAGAAAAGGTGATTACTGTTGTAGCTTCAGATTTTTCTTGGGAAGGACAGGGATGTTTTCAGGTTGAAGAAAATTGCTCAAATCTTTTTGAACATAATATTATCGGAGTAAAAAGAGATATGAAAGGAAGGATAGTATGCAATTTTACTGCCCTTGAAAGGTACCTTAATATTTGCTTTAAATATGGGATGGAAAATGAAATTGATATTTTTGGTCTTTTAGCCAGTTGGCAGAGGACAGATTTTGGAAACCCTCTAAAAGACTATGACGATTATATAAGAGTTAGTTTCTTTTCAGAAGAAAGTGGAACCTATGGTTATATAGAC
The DNA here is from genome assembly GCF_049671765.1 of Psychrilyobacter sp. Lineage (NCBI taxonomy): Bacteria > Fusobacteriati > Fusobacteriota > Fusobacteriia > Fusobacteriales > Fusobacteriaceae > Psychrilyobacter > Psychrilyobacter sp. Next base: position 4,984 of record NZ_JBATVM010000073.1, on the reverse strand, counting down.
AACAAAAAAGATTTAGGAGAATATATTAGGCAAGTATTTGAATTTTTTAATGAAAGGAACCTCATGGATAGGGTAAGGGTAATAAGTGATATGCCTAAAAATCCAAAGGATTTCAAGAGGTGGTCAAAATTTTTAAAGGATTCAGCTGGAATGGATATTCTAATAAAAACTGCTCTACATGAAGACAGTTTTACAGATGGATTAGATGGTATTTCAGATATTTCCCTTTCTCTACCTTTATTACTAAAAAGTAAAAATATTTTAAGTGAGATAAAGGGGAAAATAAAAGGGAAATTAACCTGGTATGTTTGCTGGTTCCCTGATAAATTAAATCATTTTATAAGTTCACCTCTTATGGAGAGTAGACTAGCAGGATGGTATTCCTATTATATGGGACTAAATGGTTTTTTAAGATGGGATTATGCACTTTGGACAAGTAAACCATTTGATAATATTAGTTATAAAAGTCCTAGATGGAAGGCAGGAGATATGTTCTTTGTATATCCTGGAAGAGACATGAAACCTATAAGATCTATAAGATGGGAAAATCTAAGATTTGGGATTCAGGATCAGGAAATAATGAAGATAGCCGAAAAGAAGATGGGAAAGGAAAAAATAAATTTACTTTTAAAGGAAGTTTTAGGAGATAAAAAAGATATGAAAGCTACAGAAGAATTTTCTGTAGATATGAATTATTCTGTAGATTACGAAAAATATATGGAAATAAAAAATAAACTTATAAAGGTAATAAAGTAATGGAGGAACTAGATTATGACACTTATGGAATATATAAATCAAGAAGAGAGGGGATATCTCCTACCATTTATGGGAGCAAACGGTCCTATTATGATAGAAAAGACCATGGAGGAAATATATGCTTCTCCTAAAGAGCAATTAATGCTTGCAAAGAAGATGGATGAAAAATTTTCCAGTGATTTTATATATGCTTTAGATGAAGGGAATCTATTCTGTGATGTTTTAGGAGTTATGTTAAAAAAGCCAGATTATGACTTTTCCATGGTAATGGATCATCCAATAAAAACTATAGAGGATTTGGAAAAATTAGAAATTCCAAACCCGTATACCAATAAAAGGATGAAAACTAATCTAGAATCATTCAACCTTATTTCAGAAAATATAGATAAACCATTATTTGTATCTCTCCAAGGGCCATTTACTATGGCTGTACAGCTAGCTGGAGCAACAGGGTTACTAAAAGCAACTATAAAAAATCCTAACTTTGTAAAAAAACTTTTGGAATTTACAGGGAAAGTAGTGGATAGATATGCAAAGGCCATAGTAGAAGCCGGTGTACAGATGATATCTATAGCGGAGCCTTCTACAGTTATGTTAGCTCCTAAAAAATTTACAGAGATGGTATTAGATAATTTAAATAAAATTTTTAAAGATTTAAATTGCTGGAAATGTGTACATATATGTGGAGACACAACTAAGATTTATCCTTATATACTAGAGACTCCAATAGATGCCTTTAGTTTTGATCAAATTATGGATATGGAAAAAATTATAGAAACTTTCCCTAAAAATAAAATTGTTATAGGAAATATAGATCCTATTTATACTTTAGGAAGAGGAAGTGCAGGAGAAGTTAAAGAAGCTGTATGTGTTCTGGATAAAAAGATGAGCAACTATAATAATTTTCTTATGGGATTTGGGTGTTCATGTACAAATGATACTCCTACAGAAAATTTAGAGACTATATCTAAATGGGGAAGAAAGTAGAAAAAGAAACAATAAATTGACTCTTATAGGAAAATTGAACAAAAAAATATAGAACAATTATTTGATTTAGGTGTGTAAAAGCTAAAATATAGAATAAACGCTTAATTTTTGATGACAAATGGATTAAAAAATGGTATAAATTAAATGAATAAATTTTTAAAGGAGAAAAATAATGTTTAAATTAAGTTTTAATTGAGCCTGAATAAAATATAAACTTCTGGATGAAGTTATGATGGAATTTTTAGACTCTGAAAAAATAATAGATTAGGTAGTTTTTACTGCTTCAATATTATAAACATATATTTCTTTCAACTCTTTAACTTCCAACCCATTTTAAAATTATGATGGACATAAATAAATATATTAACGAGATAATTTGACCTTAATATTTTATAAATTCCTAAATAATTATTTCTGGAACAACTAGTTCCAACAATCACTATAGAACAACAAATGAATAATAGAATATTCTAAAAAGTTATATCTAATTAGTTTAGAATATAAATCTTTGTATTTTTTAATACAAAAATATAAGGGTTATAAAACATATGAAACTATTGATTTACAGTAGTTATTTATGTAGCCTTTTTTTATGCAAAAATATAAAAATCAACTAAATAAAAGAATGCTTTATAGGCTAAATCTATCTGTATAACTTAATAATTAGAAAATAATGTAGATTAGAGAAAATAAATAAAAGGGAGAAAAAAATGACCAAAAAAGAATTATTTGAAGAGATAAAAAACAACTTAATAGAGATGGAAGAAGAGGTTGTAGAAGAACTTTGTAAAAAATCCCTTGAAATGGGAATACCAGCAAAAGAAACTATCCAAGAAGGTTTAATCGCAGGAATGGAAGTAGTAGGCCAGCTATATGAAGAAGAGGAATATTTTTTGCCTGAAGTACTTATTTGCTCAGATGCTATGAATATCGGAATAGATGTATTAAAGCCTCATTTGGAAGGGGATGTATCTGCAGATAAAATAAGAGCAGTAATCGGTGTAGTAGAAGGAGATACTCACGACATAGGAAAGAATTTAGTTAAGATTATGTTAGAAGCTGGTGGTATAGAAGTTCATGACTTGGGAAGAGATGTAGTACTAGATGAATTTGTAAATAAAGCAAAAGAAGTAGATGCTCATTTTATTATTATGTCTACACTTATGACAACTACCATGGAAGGAATGAAAATTGTTATCGAAAAATTAAAAGCTGAAGGGATGAGAGATTCTGTAAAAGTTGCGATCGGAGGAGGGCCTATATCCCAAAGATTTGCAACTGAGATTGGGGCAGATTTATATACAAAAGATGCCAATGAAGCTGTTAGAAAAATAAAAGAAATACATGAGGCGGCATAGATGGAAATAAAAAAGGATATATTGACATCTAAAGAAAGAGTTATGGCATTTTTACAAGGAAAGCCTATTGATAGAGTCCTTTGTATGCCTATAGTTACATCTAACTCCTCCCATCTAATAGGGAAAACTATCAATGAATTTCAATTGGATTCAAAGGTTATGGCAGACTCCTACATTGCCGCATATGAAAGGTATAAATACGATTTGTCATATTTATTTACTAATACATCTTATGTTGCAGAAGCTATGGGACAGGAATTAGTCTACTATGACGATGAACCTGCATGTACTCATAATCCTATTATACAATCAAGAGAAGATCTACATAAGATTAAAGTCGCAGATAAGAATGACGGAAAATTTCCAATTTTATTTGAAGCTTTGGATATGTTAAATGAAAAAGTAGGAGATGAGGTAATTACAGCAGTATGTTTTTCTGGTCCATTATCGACTGCTGCTACTTTGAGAGGAACTCAGAATTTTATAAAGGAGATGTACAACGATCCTGAGCTTTGTATGGATTTACTTAAAATGACAACAGAAAGTTGTAAAAACTTCATGAAGGAGTGTATAGAGCATAATGCGTTGCCTATAATTTTGGAGCCAATTTCTTCTGGAAGTATACTAAGTCCTAAACTATATAAGAGATTTTCGTCACCATTTACTCAAGAATTAGTAGATTTAGCTCATGAGATGAAATCTCTCATAGCTCTACATATATGTGGAAAAACACATAAAATTATAGATCTTATGGCAGATACAAAAGCAGATATTTTAAGTATAGATATCTGTGATTTAAGTGTTGCTAGGGAAAAGGTAGCTGGTAAAGCAGCAATACTAGGAAATATAACTCCAGCAGATGAATTATTATTTGGGACAAGGGAAGACATAATGGGTGCCTATAAGAGAGTATTAGAAGAGATGGAAGGATATGCTGGTGGGTTTGTATTATCTTCAGGCTGTGAAATACCAAAAAAAGTACCATTTGAAAATATAGATGCAATGATGGATGCAGCGAGAAGTTATGGTGCTTATGATTTTAAAAGTGACATAGAATAGCTTTAGAAGAATAAAAAATAAGAGTTTATTAAGATAATAATAACTGCTTATGTTTAATATGGAGGAAATATGACTGAAAAACAAAGACTGCTAGATGTCTTAAATGGAAAAAATACAGACAGACCCCCTGTTATATGTCCAGGTGGAATGATGAATGCAGCAGTGACAGAAGTTGTAGAAGGAATGAAGAAAAATCACAACAGTGATGTAGATGCAATGGTAGAAGCTGCGATAAAAGTACATGAAATAACAGGTTTTGAAAATTATGGAGTGCCTTTTTGTATGACGATAGAGAGCGAAGCTTTTGATGTAGAAGTAGATCTAGGGAGTAAATTAGTCGAACCAAGGATAACTAAATATAATGATGATATTCTAAATTATTTAGATGAGATAAAAGTAAAACATTCTAAAAGAGCCTTAGTCGTATTAGAAGCAATATCAAGGTTAAAAAATGATGAAATTCCAGTGATAGGGAATATAACAGGTCCTATGAGTGTAGTGACATCTGTTATTGAACCAACAGATTATTACAAGATGATGAGAAAAGATAAGGTTAAGGCAATGAAATTTTTAGAAGTTGTTACAGATTATTTGATTGAATTTGCAAGTGAGATGATAGAAAATGGTGCTGATCTTATAGCTATGTCGGATCCTAGTGCAACAGGGGAAATATTGGGCAAGAAAAACTTTGAAGAATTTATGATACCTATGTATAAAAAAATATCAGAAGCAGTGCATAGAAAAGAAACAAAAATAATTATTCATATATGCGGTAAGAGTAAAAGTATATTGGAAAGTTTAAATAAATCAGGAGCAGATTCGCT